>NZ_JAQIFT010000057.1:0-103155 GCF_027857615.1 Holtiella tumoricola | reverse complement strand
AGAGGCTACTATTAAGTAGCCTCTTTTTGTAGTTATTTAAAAGAGTAAATAAATACTTAAAATTGAATGAAATAAAAAGAATAATATGTATTGTTAAAAATATTTTGAGGATATACAATAGAATTGAGTTCATAATCATTAAAGTCATTTAAAAGGGGAGAATGGATATGGCTGATTTTTTAAATAAATTTAAGAAAACATTAGATAAGGGTGTAAATACAGTTTCTATTAAATCTAATATTCTTATGGAAGTAAATAGGGTTAAAAGTAGTATTAATGTACTTAACCAAGATGTGCAAAAGCAGAAAAATGATTTAAGTGATCTATTTTATAAAATGTATTTACAAGGGTCAATCAATATAGAAGCATGTAAAACATTTTGCCTCAAAATTCAAGAGTTAGAAGCTGAGATTAAAATAAAAGAAAATGAAATAGAAGATATTAGACAAAAAGAGGAATTACTTCTACAAGAAGCAAGCAAAAAAAGAGAAATAAAAGAAGAAGTACATTTTCCTATTACGCCTCAAGTTAGTCCTGTAAGTCAAAGTGAGTCTATTAAAATATCTAAGGAAGTTATAGAAGAAGAAAAAGAAGCTGAAGAGGATAATAAAAAAGTATGCTCTTGTGGGCAAGTTATAGATGCAGGGGCAAAATTTTGTAGTGGATGTGGTATGAAGATAGATTAAGTAGTATGTAGGGGGAGGCCAATGAATAAAAAAGGAACACATATTAGTATTATAATCATATGTATTGTTATCCTTTTAGGTGGTGGCATATTAGCAAAAGATACAGTGCTAGCGACTATATCACCCACCATTTTTCTGGGAAAGGCTATTAAGAATACAGATGATAAATTAATTGAAGAAAGCGAAATAGTAAAGGAAGTATTTCAAAAGCAATTTGTAAATGGAGTGGGGTATCAATCAGATACACAACTTCAGCTAATTTCAGTTGCCCAAAACGGTACAAGGCTTGAATTAAAAGAAGCTTTGACTAATATGATTTTACAAATTACGCGAGCAACTAGAGAAGATGAAAGTCTAATAGATATAAGTCTGCTTAATCAACAAATATGTGCTATAAAGGGGAGTTGCTATACCAATAAAGATCTTTTTGCACTTAAGCTAGAACCTTTTGTTAAGGATTACTATACGATTCAAAAAGCTACATTTGTTGAGGATTTTAATAATTCAGTGGTTAGAAAATTGACAAGGCTACCTGAACTTGATGGAAGCTTTGATTTTGAAACATTAGATGTAGAACATGAAAGTGATTGTTTCAATGAAGCTTTAAAACTAATTATTAAAAAAGAAGTTAGAGAAATGCAGATAAGCTCTCTGGGAAAACAGAAAATAGATGATGAGAATTACTTTTTGTTTAATGTGACTATAGAAGAAATTACATTGAAAAAAGTATTATTAGAGGTCTATGACCTTGTTATGACTGATAGTATTTTTCAAGAAGCCATTAAACAGCAATTACTTGTCCAAAATGATGATAAAGATACAAGTATAGAAGAACAGTATGAAGCATTTTATAATACAGGAGAAAAAAGGTTAGGAGAATTAAAGTTTAAGGATGGAATAACATTTAAACTATTAGTTAATACCAATAAATATATTACTCAAATAGAATGTGCAACTAAAGTGGAGGGGTTATATGATCAAGCCAATGTAAAGGGGAAACTTAGCTTTGGCAGTAGTCATTACTTAACCGATGATATTGAAATAGAATTTATAGTAGAAAATGAATATGACCAAATTCAAATGTTTATCCAGTCAGAACACAATTATGGAGAAAAGGAAGAAAAGAAATTCCAAACGGTAAGTTGGAATATAGGAAATAATAAAGAAAAATTTTTGGATATGAATTATAGATGGATCTATAATCCTAACATAGAAAATGATAATTTTACTTTAAAATATAAAGTTGATATAATGCAGAGACTTGCACTTAGTATAGATATACAAGGTACTTACATAAGTAATAGGGATGAGAAATCTGTATCTATAGATAGTAATTTATTAAAGATAGGTGTAAAAGATGGTTATAATAACTTTGAAATAGAGTTAAAAGGCATAAGTTACATACAGGCATTAGAGCAGATAGAGCTAGTGATACCAGAAAGTGAAAAAGAAGTACTTAAACTTTCAGAAAAAGAGCTCTTTAAATTGGTGTTTGAGGTATATGGTAATGTACATAAAGCTAAAAACGTATGGAAGCAATTATAATTACTAATATAATTTGATCTATAGTTTAAGCGTTCTGAACAAATGAGTTATTTTTATATGGTGAGGAGGAGTGGGCTTAGATGAGCTCACTTATTTTTTGTGTGCTAACTGAGATGTTAATTGGATAAGGGAGAATATGGTAGAAGGTGAAAGTTGAGGAAGCTAAGAAAGAAATGTTGAAAAATTTGTAGAACAGACGTATAATTAATCGCAATGAAAATTTGCAGTAAAGGACGTGAAAGAATGACAGATTTAGCTGAACTTAAAGCAAAGGGAATTATTGCACAGAAGCAAGAAGGATATTTTGTACTTCGTTTTTTAAGCGATGCAGGGTATTTTACAGTAGATGAAATGACGAGTTTATCTGAAGTAGCAAGTAAGTATGGTAATGGTGAATTAGGACTTACAAGTCGTTTAACTTTAGAAATCCCTTATATAAAACAAGAAAATTTAGAAGAAGTATTAGCATTTTGTAATGAGAAAAACTTAAGGATTGGCGGCGGTGGTCCCACTGTTCGAGCAATCTTAACTTGTAAGGGGACAGTGTGTAAACATGGGTTAGCAGATACAAATCGTATTACACGTGAGATGGACAAGCGCTTCTTTGGTCGTAAATTGCCGGGGAAATTTAAAATTACAGTATTAGGTTGTCCCAATAGCTATGGGAAAGCACAAGGGAATGATTTAGCATTTCTTGCAGTGAAAGGTGTAGAACTTATAGAAGAGGTATGTATTCACTGTAAGAAGTGTGTAAAAGTTTGTCCAGATGATGCTTTTAGAGTGGATGAAAAGTACTTAGCATTAGAAAAAGAAAAATGTTCTAGATGTGGGAAGTGTATTCCGGAATGTCCAGTTAATGCATTAAAAAGTGATAAAGTAGAATTTTTAGTGTTTTTAGGGGGAAGACTAGGAAGAAAGTCAAGACTTGCAATACCTTGTAAAGTAAAAGTTAAAGAAGATGAAATATATGAAGTTACAGAAAAAGTATTAGCTTTTTATAATGAGCATGCAGGTAGTGGTGAGCGTTTTGCAGAAGTGATTGAAAGAATAGGACTTGAAGTAGTAGAACAAGCGCTATTTAGTTAGGAGGTTTTATGTCTAGTATATTTAATAAGTATTTAGAAATCATTAAGACATTACCGATCAAAAAGAGTTATACAAAAGAAGATATTCTTATTCCAGAACTTTTAATAGAAGAAGTAAAAGATGTAAGCCTTTATTATTGTACACATAATGAGTATATGAATTCCAATGCAAAAATCTTTATCGTAGGGATTACTCCTGGTTTCAATCAGATGAATAAGTCGCTTGTAGCGGCAAGAAAGTGTACTGAGGAAGGTGTGTCAAAAGAAGAAATCCCTTATATATGTAAGAAAGAGGCCCGATTTGAGGGCAGCTTAAGAAAAAACATTATTAGTATGCTTAATGAGTTAGAGTTACAAAAAAAATATGGGCTTAACGATTCATCCCAGTTATTTGGTGATCATGATTACTTGTTGCATACAACCTCTATGATTCCTTATGCTACTTTTGTCAAAGGTAAAAACTATACTGGCCATCAACCACCTCTTCTAAAGAATGAATTACTCATGAAATATATAGAAGCGTATTTTTATCCTCAATTAGAGATCTTAAAAGATGCTTTAATTATACCACTAGGAAAAAGCGTTGAAGAAGTATTAGTGAAGTTGATAGAAGCTGGAAAGTTAAAAGAAGAGCAGTGTCTATTAGGTTTTCCTCATCCCTCAGGAGCAAATGCACATAGGCATGAGCAGTTTGCTACACATAAAGAGACAATGATGAAGAAAATTAAAAATTACAAAATGCCACAAGAAATTCAAGGATAATCTGAATTTCTTGTGGCATTTCATATTATATAAGACGTTGTCTATCTATAATAATTTGTGCTTCTAGTGAGTTATTTTGCTGTTCCCCAATACTATATGAATAATGTTCATGGTCTTTATCAGTATTAATAATATGATGACCAAGAATAGAATTGATATTCTTTTTAAAATAGCAAATAACCCATAATATAAACTTTATTTTCAAAATAGTGCCTCCCGATGGCCCCCTTTCAGTTTTACATAGTCTCTAAATGATACAAACTTATTTTTGGACACAAAAAAAGCGCGACAGCAGTGTCACGCTCATAATGGACTTTAGAATAAGTTAGAAGGTAGTAAGCCTTTTTCATTTAGAGGTAGAACTGATGGGAGTGTTAATGTATTTGGTTTTGTTTTTGTTAAAGTGCCTGTTACAGCCATTCTTAATTTCATCATCATTTTTACCTCCTTCATAATTTTTGATAATATAATATTAAAATAATTCAGTTAAAATGTAAATAGGAAGTTTGAATTGTTACACAAATGTAATATATTCATTCTTAATGGTGACGGCAATGATCATGGCTACAAGTGTGTGTATGGTTAAGTGCTTGTAGTGATTGGCATTTATTATGCCCGTGGTGAAGGTTACCATTATCAATACAAATACAGTCTTGGGTAGTACTATCTACGATTAAGAAATTTGGAGCTGAACCAAAGTGCCCATAAGGTATGCTTTGTAGGTCGTTAGCTTGATTGATTGGAAAACATATTTTCATTATAAATCCCTTCTTGCTTGGAATGACAGCAACTTTTAGTGCAACTTTCTTTGAGGGGATAAGAAGTATGTTGCTTCATAGTACTAGGACATCTTAACTCATCTATAAATTTAGATAAAATATTAAGTGTGTTGGGGTTAAGAGTATAATGAATACGATAACCTTGTTTGGCATCTATAATAATCTCGGCATATTTGAGAATTTTAATATGCTGTGTTACAGCAGTTGCAGAAATGTTAAGATGTTTAGAAATACCTTTTGTACACACATTTTTGTGAGCAAGTAATAAAGGATGTGAAGTCTTGTCTCGTCAGAGAGTGCTTTGAAAAGCTGAATAGGATTAACCATACTGCCTCCATTTAATTAAGTGATTACTTAATTAAATTATAGAATTGTTTTTGAATAAGAAAGAGAAGTGTAAAAAATAAAATATAAATATGAAACTCGAACATTATGATTAGATACAAAAAATAGTTCACAAATATAAAAGGCTATGCTATAATAAAATCGACTTATGTATACATATATTATATCGTATAAATTTGGTGATAAGGACCGAAGGTTTCTACCTACTTGCCGTAAATAAGTAGACTACGAAATGTTCACCTTCCCAATGAAATATAAGAGGAAGAGGAAAAAGAAAAATATGGGAAAAGAAAGTATTTATGAGTTAGATGGCAGAGTGCCTTTGAAAAAAGCTATACCATTAGGGATGCAACACGTTTTAGCTATGTTTGTTGGAAATGTTTCACCACTTATTATTGTATGTGGTGTCATGAGTATTCCAGCAGAACAAAAAGCTGCTTTGATGCAAAATGCCATGTTTATTGCAGGGCTTATTACATTGATTCAACTTTATCCACTAGGTCGTATTGGAGCAAAGCTACCCATTGTTATGGGTACAAGTTCAGGATTTTTACCAACTGTACAAGCTGCAGCTGGAAGTTATAGTTATGGTGCCATTATGGGTGCATCTTTTACAGGTGCAATCCTTGAGATTATATTAGGTTTCTTTATTAAACCACTTAAAAGATTCTTTCCACCTGTTGTAACAGGTACAGTTGTTATTGCTATTGGTTTTTCACTTATTCCTACAGGAGTGAAATTCTTAGCAGGAGGAATTGGGGCAGATGACTTTGGATCTTTATCTAATTTATTTTTAGGATTCTTAGTTATGTTCATTATTATAGGTTTAAAACAATTTACAAAAGGATTTGCAAGTGTTTCAGCTATACTAATAGGAATTATTGTAGGTTATATTGTGGCTGTTTTCATGGGAAAAGTAGATTTTAGTGGTGTTACAAATGCAGCATGGTTTAGTATGCCACAACCATTTATGTTCCCATTTGAATTTAAAATAGAAGTTATTATACCAATGTGCATTATGTATATTGCAACAGCAGTAGAAACAGTAGGGGATGTTTCAGGTATTACTATGGGTGGCCTTGACCGCGAACCAACGGATAGAGAAGTAGGTGGTAGTGTACTTGCAGATGGATTTGGAAGCGCTATTGCAGCGGTCTTTGGAGTACTTCCAAATACATCATTTAGTCAGAATGTTGGTCTTGTAAGTATGACAAAAGTAGTTAACCGTTTTACAATTATGACAGGTGCGATTTTCCTTATTTTAGCAGGGTTTTTCCCTAAATTAGGAGCAGTTGTAGCAGCTACACCACAATCAGTACTTGGTGGTGCAACAGTTATTATGTTTGCCATGATTGCAGTAAGTGGTATGCAACTTGTATTTAAACAAGATATGAGTGGACGTAATGGAATGATTGTTGCTATTGCTTTAGGATTAGGTTTAGGGTTAGGCAATGTGCCTGATGCACTTCAATATTTACCAGAATGGGCAAGATTAATCTTTGCACAAAGTGGTATAGTTGTGGCATTTTTAGTAGCGGCAATTTTAAACTTTATCTTACCTAAAGATGAAAAAATAGATATAGCAGAATAAGCAAACTTGCTAGGTTAGAGCTGACCTAGCAAGTTTTTTTGTATATTTGAAGTATTTCAATGCTATAAGAATAATGATATACTAGTATCTAATATTAAAAAATGAAATATACACTAGAGAGGAATTTAATATGGGGGAATATAATGTATCCATCTTTAATATTGCTTATTCTGTGGGAAAAATAGCTGATTTAGTAGATTCTCAGCTAACGGGGCATCATAGAAGAGTAGCATATATTGCAGGTAGGATAGCGGAAGAGCTTGGGCTAACCACACAGGAACGAGATGAGATGGTATTAGCTGGATTAGTTCATGATGTAGGGGCATTATCAACTCAAGATCGTGTAGATATTTTTGACTTTAAAGGAATAAATGGGGGGATTCATGCGGAAAAGGGCTATAAGCTTTTAAGTATATTAGAATCATTTAAAGATGTTGCAGTACATGTACGGTATCATCATATAAGGTGGGATGAATATCCTAAGCAAGAGGAAATGTTAGGGGGGAATATATTATATTTAGCTGATAGAGTAGATGTATTAGCTCAGCAGCAAAGTAATATTTTGCTAAAAAGTGAAGAAATAAGAACACAGATTATTGAAGAACGTGGTAAAATGTTTAATCCTAAAGTAGTAGAAGCTTTTATGAGGATTAGTAAAAATGAAGCTTTTTGGCTAGATAGTATGAGTGCTATGATATTGGCACCTAGATGTGAATATTATAAAAACATAGCCTTTACAGAAGATGTTATGATTCAAATGGGGCTATTCTTTTCACAAATAATTGACTTTAGGTGTAGATTTACGGCAACTCATTCAAGTGGTATTGCAGCAGTTGCAAGTGAGTTAGCAAAGTTAAGAGCATATAGTCAATATGAATGTACATTAATGCGATTTGCAGGGTTTGTTCACGATATTGGTAAGTTGGCAGTACCGATAGAAATTATTGAAAAACCAGATAAGCTTACAGATGAAGAATATAGTATCATGAAAATACATCCCTATTATACTTATCAGATTTTAAGTCATATAGAAGGAATAGGAAAAGTAAAAGAGTGGGCAGCATACCACCATGAAAATATAAAAGGAACAGGATATCCATTTGGAATACAAGATAGTGGATTGGATGAGGGCTGTAAAATTATGAAAGTAGCAGATATATTTACAGCATTAACAGAAGAAAGACCCTATAGAGAACCGATGAAATCAGAAAAAGTATTAGAAATTTTTAAACGTGTTGAGCAAGATGAAGAAGATGAGGAATTTAGTTGTTTAGTGGAAGTACTGAAGCAGAACTATGATAATTTAGTTGCGATACGTGAGGCAGCTCAAAGGGATGCAATACGCCGTTATCAAGTATTTATTGAATAGCTAATAAAAGGACTGTCATTAAACAGCCCTTTTTATTTGGATAAATGGCATTTTAAGTTTAGAAATAAGGAGTAAATGATATGATTATTTTATTAATAATGTGTTTAGGTGTAGCATTGGGAGCTTACATCTTTCCTGAAAAATGGCAAGTACATAATAGTAAAGTTCAGGTTATAAGTATTGTAATACTCATTTTTTGCATGGGTGTTACACTCGGGAGTAATGAAACTTTAATGGATAAATTGTTAGGGATGGGATTACAAGGCTTACTTTTTGCAGTTATACCAATTATCCTATCAGTTATTGTTGTATATATATTGACCAGGTTATTTATGAAGGAGAAAAAAGATGATCAAAGCAATAATGATTAGTTTGGTTTTAGGTGTGCTTTATGCAACTGTAGGTTTGGGAAATGAACAAGTTGAATTTTTTAGTAGTCTTTCAGATATTACATTAGTTATTTTAATGTTCTCAGTAGGAATTAGTGTAGGAGCAAATAAACAAGTTTTCAGTAAGATTAAAGAACACCATATAAAAATATTACTTATTCCAGTAGGAATCATATTAGGGTCTATATTAGGTGGTGTGGTATGTAGTAAACTTATGGATATGCCACTTAATACAAGCGTAGCCATTACATCAGGGCTTGGATGGTATTCGTTATCAGGTGTATTATTAACAGACTTAGCAGGTGCAGATGTAGGGACAATAGCATTTTTGGCAAATTTATTTAGAGAAATTTTATCTTTTATGATAATACCTATTGTAGCAAAATACTGTAATCCTTATACAGCTATTGCACCAGCAGCAGCTACAAGTGAAGATACGACTTTGCCAGTTTTAATCAAGTATACAAGTGAAGAAGTTGTCGTTATGGCAGTTATTAATGGGGTTATTTGTTCAATGATGGTACCTATATTAACTAACTTCTTCTATAGTGTCCTATAGTAGATTGCTTACATTATATGAGAAGGAAAGGTTTAGTTTATGGTAACAAAAATATTATTTCTTATTATTGCAGGATTTCTTGTACTAGGAGGTATGGATTATTTAATAGGTAATCGATTTGGGCTAGGAAGCCAATTCAAGAAAGGATTAGAAGCAGTAGGTGCATTAAGCTTAAATATGATAGGGATTTATATGCTAGCACCGATTCTAGCACAGGGGCTTATTGTTGTATTAGAACCTATTGCCCATTTGTTTAAGATAGATCCTTCTATTATACCAACTACATTTTTAGCAGTAGATATGGGAGGATTACAGTTAGGAAGGCAACTGGCCTATACATCAGAAATGGCAAGCTTTTCCGGAATTATATTAGCATCTAATTTAGGAGCAACTTTAAGTTTTTCTATTCCAGTTGCTTTAGGTATGATTAAGAAAGAGGATTTGCCCTATTTTTTAAAAGGATTGGTTGTAGCAATTATTGTTATACCTATCGGAAACTTTGTAGGAGGACTGGTACAAGGTGTACCTTTAGTTACTCTTATTATTAATAGTATTCCATTATTTTTACTAAGTATTATATTAGGATATTGCACAATTAAATATACAAATGCAGTTGTGAAATTCTTTACTGCATTTAGTAAGTTGATTACTACGATAAGTGTACTAGGACTTATTGCAGTAGGAACATCTGTTGTACTAGGTATAGACTTTTTGCCAGCTGCTATGCCGCCATTGCAAGAAGCAGCGGAAGTCGTAGTAAGGATTGGATTATTCTTAGCAGGGGCATATCCAATGCTTTATTGCTTGCAAAAAGGGTTGCAGTCAGTAACCAAACCATTAGCCAATAGGCTACAAGTTAATGATATAACCATTGTAGGAATGATAGGTGCATTAGCAAGTAATCTATTAACATTTGGTGATTTAGAAGAGATGGATAAAAAGGGAAAGGTTGTTGCAAGTGCATTTGGAATAAGTGGCGGGTTTATGCTAGGGGGGCAGTTGGCTTTTGTAAGTGCAATGGAAGAACGTATGATTATACCTTTTTTAACGTCTAAAATAATTGCAGGTATTTTAAGTGTAATTATTGCTGTAAGGCTATATAATAAAATTAAAGATTGATAAATTTAAGACTATTTTTGTATAATTATCAAGAGTAATGGATAAACCTTAGAGAAGGATTAAAATCAATGATTATAATAGCTTATGGAGGAGAGGATTAATAATGGAAAATAACCAGTATTCATCAATAAGACAATCATCAAGTTACAATTATATTAATAAAGCATATTTATGGATGTTTGTAGGGCTACTATGTACAGCGCTTACATCATATGTAATGATTGCAACAGATTTAATATGGGTAGTTTATAGCTTTTCATGGTTACCTTTTGCAATGATTATAGCAAAAATTGCCCTTGTAATTTTCTTAAGTAGTAGAATTTATAAGATGCAAACATCAACTGCACGTATGGTATTTATAGGATATTCAATCTTAACAGGAATAACTTTTTCAGTAATCTTTTTTATGTTTGATATCACATCTGTTTTTATAGCATTTGCTTTTGCAGCTATATTATTTGCCTGTTTATCAATTATTGGATTTACTACGGAGAAAGATTTCTCTTCTATAGGAAATTTATGCTTTATGGGCTTGTTTATTCTTTTAGGAATAGGTGTAGTGGGATTTTTTATTAATTTATCTGGATATGATTTATTAATAGGTCTATTTGGTGTGATTGTATTTTTAGGACTTACTATTTATGATACTCAAAAGATGAAAAATACATTTGGAGCAGTAGAACAACAATCAGAAATGATGGAGAAGGTTGCGATATATTTTGCTCTTGAATTATACTTGGATTTTATTAACATATTTATTTATCTTGTAAGAATGATGGGGAAAAGAAATTAATCATGTATAAAATTCCTTTACATTGGAAATAATGATAATGTTTAAATCTATGTTAAAGGAGTTTTAAAGATGGCTAAAAACAAAAATAACAAAGATAAAGTAAGTACAAAGGCTAAAAAAGCAAATAAAAATACTAACTTAGAAGTAGCTGAAGAAATTCAACCTAAGAAGAAATAATATAGGCTGTTGTAAAGTGATTAATCGCTTTACAACAGTCATTTTTTTATAATTAAGTTTGAAGGGGTGAATAAATATTTGATTTATCAGAAAAGTTATCCTATAATAGGAAAGAATATAGGATGAAGGGAGATTAAGATGTCAACACAAAAGGTTTTTGATCCACAAGATATAGAGAGTAATAAGGGGATGGCTGCACTATCATATGTGGGGATTTTATTCATAGTACCCCTATTAGCTGCAAAAGAATCTGAATATGCAAAGTTCCATGCTAATCAAGGCCTAGTATTTTTTATCGCATCTATTATTGTATCTATTGCAAGCGGTATACTTAGTATTATCCCATTTATTGGGGGGATTTTCTCATTTTCAGCCTGGGTACTGGTTTTAGCAGGATTTATAATGGGCTTAGTGAATGCACTTCAAGGCCAGGCAAAAGAACTACCTATAATAGGTCAGTTTGAGATTATTAAATAAAGAAGATAAAGTATTAAAGAGGAGAGGGATATGAACGCTCCTCTTTTGTATTTATTTAGACATTTTTTTTAGAATATGATAAGCTATTGTTATGAGATTTAAGATTTTAATAGGAGATTAGACAATGAAGATATTATTCGTGACAACAGACTGGATGAAGTATTATGTAGGAGAAGGGGATGAAGAGAAAGCGGTTCCTCTTTGTGGTTATAATTTTCAGAATGTAAATGGGTATTACTATGGTTATGGGGAAGGACTTGAAACGATTCAATTAGAAAAAATTCAGGGAATAAATAAAGATAATATTGAAGTTGTAGATGACAAAGTACAAAATGTACTTGTTGTATGGTTAGCTCCAAATCGTAATGGGGAGACATGTGTTATTGGATGGTATAAAGATGCTACAGTACATGGACACGCTCTTACAGAACTTACATTAGATAGTGAACGTTTTGAAAGAACATATAGTATAGTTGCACCAAATCAAGGGGTACTCTTATTGCCAGTAGAAGAAAGAAGTTATGTAGTAGAAGGATTAGAAGCACCAATTGCATATCATATGGATGAAGCTAAACGTGCAGAGCTTTTAAGCTATATTCATAATTATGCTGGAGATCATATGAATTTAGTACTTACAGAAAAAGAGTTAAATGGTGTTCTTTCTATTAATATGGACTATGAACGCTACTTCCATAAGGCAGATGAATTTTTAGCAAAAGATGCTTATGCAAAAGCGATTCGCTGTTTTAATAAGGCTATCCAAGAAGAACCAGAAGAAACTTTGGGATATGAATGTAAAGCAAGTATTTTACTAAGTCTCAAAATGTATGATGAAGCTTTAGAACTGTATAAAAAGGTAATTGTACTAGATGAAAGTAATGATTTAGCACATTATTGTATGGGGCTTATAAATGGGTTAAAACAAAATTATGAGGAAGCACTTCCTTATCTTGATTACTACTTAGAACGTAGACCAAAAGATTATCATGTAGCAGCAGAGCGTGCCTATGTGTATTTTATACAAGGGAATCAAGCAAAAGCAGAAGAGGCAATTACAGATGCGTATAAAAAAGAAAAAGAAAATCCAGTAGTAGCACAAATTTATAAACGTATTACACAAAAATAGTAATTAATATGAAGCGTAGTTTGGAATGGAAAAATTCCTCACTACGCTTCTTTTTTAAAATTATTTTTTGAATTATGTAAAGTTGTTAGTGAGAAAAGAAAGGACTAGGGGGAGTGGTGGTACATTAAATAGGAAAGAATAAAGAAAAAATCAGAAGAATAGACATAGATATGAAATTAATAGTGCTAATCTAAGTCATATTACAAATAAAATATAAATATTTTGGAAATTAATTATGTAAATTAATTAAATGGATAAGAAAATATACTCAATAGATTGAGCTTTGTAATATCTAACTAAAATAAGCAAAAATAAAAATTATATACAAGTAAAATATTGACACTATTAAAGACAATTGATACAATACTTATAATTAAATTGTCAGATAAATGCAACCAAAGACTTTTGTCTCGTCCTTTGTAGGATGAGATTTTTGTTTATTATTTCAAAATGAGGAGGTTCGAAAATGAAATTATCAGATGTATTAGTAAGATGTTTAGTTGAAGAGAATGTTGATACCGTATTCGGGTATCCTGGTGCAGCCGTCTTATCTCTGTATGAATCATTACGAGCTTCCAGTATACACCATGTATTGGTGCGTCAAGAACAAGCAGCGGTTCACTCGGCAAGTGGGTATGCAAGGACAACTGGTAAAGTAGGTGTTTGCATGGCTACATCAGGTCCAGGTGCAACCAACCTTGTAACAGGTATTGCGACAGCTTATATGGATTCTATTCCAATGGTTATCTTTACAGGTCAAGTAAAGTCAACACTTATTGGTAGAGATGTATTCCAAGAGGTAGATATTACAGGGTGTACGGAACCGTTTATTAAACATAGTTATCTGCTACAAAATCCTAAAGACTTCCCTCGTATTGTAAAGGAAGCGTTTTATATAGCAAGAACAGGAAGGCCCGGTCCTGTTCTTATTGATATACCAATGGATTTTCAAGATTATCAAATAGACTTTAATTATCCTAAAAAGGTAGAAATTAGAGGATACAAACCTACAGTAAAAGGCCATGTAGGACAGATAAAAAGAGCTATTAAGCTTTTGCAGCATAGTAAGAAGCCACTTATATGCGTAGGAGGTGGTGTCATCCTTGCTCATGCAAAAGACGAGATACGAGAATTGGTAAGAAAGTCAAATATACCAGTTGTACATACATTAATGGGAACGGGCGCATTAGATACAAATTCAGAGTTTAATCTTGGAATGATAGGAAGTCATGGATATGCCCATGCCAATTGGGCACTTAAAAATGCAGATACTATACTTTTCGTAGGGGCACGTATTGCAGATCGTGCAGTAGCAAATGTAGGGATTTTAGATGATAATGCAAGTATTATTCATATAGATGTAGATCCAGCAGAAATAGGCAAAATTACAGCTGCCAATATTCCTGTTGTAGGAGATGCAAAAGAAATACTTAACGTAATGAATGAAATGGTAACACCCCTAGATACGGTTAATTGGACAAAGACAATTTTAGATAGGAAGCAGTTAAAAGAAGAAATAGATCATGAAACTTTTATCAACCCTAAAAAGGTAATAAAGATATTATCTAATTTATTAGATGATGATGCCATTATTACGGCAGATGTAGGCCAGAATCAATTTTGGACTATGCGTAATATGGAAATGAAGGGCAATAGGCAAATGATTTGCTCTGGTGGATTTGGTACTATGGGATATTCTTTGCCAGCATGTATTGGAGCTTGTATAGGCAATAAACATAAGAAAGTAGTAAGTGTTTTTGGAGATGGTAGTTTCCAAATGAGTTTCTTTGAACTGGGTACACTTATACAAGAGCAAGTAAGTCCTATTATGATTTTATTTAACAATAGTGGTCTTGGGATGGTAAGAGAGATTCAAAGAAGAACAGAGCTTAAAGAATACGGTGTAGGACTTCCAAAAAATCCAGATTTTGCAGCTATTGTAAGAGCTTATGGGATTAAGGCTGTAACAATCTCTGACCCAAAGCAGGTAGAAGAGGCTTTAAAAGAAGCAGTGAATAGTAATGAACCTTATTTCTTTGAATTCATTGTAAATGATAAAGAAAGCACACTGTAGAGGAGGAGATGAAATGGAAAAACATGTTATATCTATACTTGTTGAGAACCATTCAGGGGTACTTAGTCGCATATCAGGGCTATTTAGTAGACGAGGATATAATATTGATAGTTTATCGGTAGGTGAAACAGAAAATCCTTCAATCTCTCGTATGACTATTGTTACTAAAGCTGATAGGCAAATGCAAGAACAAATTAAAAAGCAACTTAACAAATTAGTAGAAGTCATCAAAATTGTAGAGTTAAAAGAGCAAGATGCTGTTTATCGTGAGTTAGCACTTATTAAGGTATGTGCGAATCAAAGTAATCGAGCTGAAATTATAGAAATTGCTAATATTTTTAGAGCGCATATTGTAGATGTCTCAAAAGAGGTACTTATATTAGAAGCAACTGGAGATCAAAGTAAGATTCAAGCTTTGACAGAGATGCTTCAACCTTATGGGATTAGGGAAGTTATACGTACGGGTTTAACGGCACTACAACGTGGAGAAAAAGAATTGAAAAACTAAGACTTCCTAGAAGAAGCCTTATTAAAATAAACATATATTAGGGAGGATTTATTATGGCAAAGTTATATTATCAAAAGGATTGTGATTTAAATTTATTAAAAGGTAAAAAGGTAGCAATTATTGGTTATGGGAGTCAAGGGCATGCACATGCACTTAACTTACATGAATCTGGAGTAGATGTTATTGTTGGTCTTTATGAAGGTAGCCCATCTTGGACTAAAGCTGAAAAAGCTGGTCTGACAGTTATGACAGCTGCTGATGCCGCGCAAGCTGCTGATTTTATTATGATTTTAATTAATGATGAAAAACAAGCAAAACTCTATATAGATAGTATTAAAGAAGGCCTTACAGAAGGTAAGACACTTGCATTCGCTCATGGTTTCAATATTCACTATGGTCAAATTGTACCACCAAGTAATGTAAACGTTGTAATGATTGCACCAAAAGGACCAGGGCATACAGTAAGAAGCCAATATCAAGAAGGTCGTGGTGTTCCATGTCTTATCGCTGTATATCAAGATGCTACAGGAAGTGCAAAAGATATGGCACTTGCTTATGCAGAAGGTATTGGTGGTGCACGTGCTGGTATTTTGGAAACAACATTCAAAGAAGAAACAGAAACAGACCTTTTTGGTGAGCAAGCAGTACTTTGTGGTGGTGTAACCGCTCTTATGAAAGCTGGTTTTGAAACATTAGTCGAAGCTGGATATCAACCAGAAAGTGCATATTTTGAATGTGTACATGAAATGAAATTAATCGTAGACCTTATTAATCAAGGTGGATTTGAATATATGAGATACTCTATCTCTGATACAGCAGAATACGGAGACTATACAGTAGGTCCACGTATCATTACAGAAGAAACTAAAAAAGAAATGAAAAAAGTACTTACAGAAATTCAAGATGGTACATTCGCTAAAAACTGGATTTTAGAAAATCAAGCAAATCGTCCTTACTTCCGTTCAATTCGTCGTATTGAAGCAGAGCACCAAGTAGAAACAGTAGGTAAAGAACTTAGAAAAATGATGAGCTGGATTAAAGAAGACGATAAATAAAAACTATAGCCACAAATAGAAGTATAAATAAAATAAGAAAAAAGGAGGGCTTTTATATGGCAAACACTATCAAAATTTTTGACACCACACTTAGAGACGGCGAACAATCACCAGGGTGTAGTATGAACCTAAGCGAGAAACTGGAGATGGCTTTGCAACTAGAACGCCTAGGTGTAGATATTATTGAAGCAGGTTTTGCTATTGCATCACCTGGTGATTTTCAATCTGTAAACCAAATTGCAAAGGCTGTTAAAAATACAAGAGTAGCGAGTCTTGCAAGAGCCCTCACAAAAGATATTGATGCAGCTGCTGAAGCGGTTAAAGAGGCAGCATATCCAAGAATACATACATTTATTGCAACCTCTGATATTCATATGCAGTATAAGTTGCAAAAAACGCCTGAACAAGTACTTGAAACAGCAGTAGAGATGGTGAAATATGCAAAGAAATACTGTGGAGATATAGAATTTTCTGCAGAAGATGCATCTAGAAGTAATCCAGTATTTTTATATCAAATTATCGAGGCTGTTATACAAGCAGGAGCAACCGTTGTTAATGTTCCTGATACAGTAGGGTACACAAGTCCAGAGGAATTTTTCACTTTAATCAAGGGAATTCGTGAAAATGTCCCAAGTATTGATAAAGTGGATATTTCAGTACATTGTCATAATGACTTAGGCTTAGCGGTAGCAAACTCTCTAGCGGCGATTAAAGCAGGTGCAACTCAAATTGAATGTACTATTAATGGTATTGGAGAGCGTGCGGGAAATGCTGCATTAGAAGAAATTGTTATGAATCTTGGTGTTAGAAGAGATCTTTATAATTTAGGTACTAATATTAATACAAAAGAAATTTATAGAACAAGTAAATTATTGAGTAGTATTACAGGTGTAAAGGTACAACCTAATAAAGCAATTGTAGGAGAAAATGCTTTTGCACATGAATCAGGTATACATCAACATGGTGTACTTGCTAATAAAGAAACTTACGAAATTATGACACCAGAGTCTATAGGGCTTACAGAGAATAAGATGGTACTTGGTAAGCATTCAGGACGTCACGCTTTTGTGGATCGTATAAAAACAATGGGATATACATTAGAAGAAGATGCACTTAATAAAGCTTTTGAACAGTTCAAAGTTTTAGCAGATAAGAAGAAAGTTGTAACCAATAAAGACGTAGAAGCTTTAGTGCGTCGTAAAACTATTGTTATTCCACAAACTTATAACCTAGATCGTTTCGTTGTAAATTCAGGAAATACAATTACAGCTACCTCATCTGTACGTTTATATTGTAAAACGGGTGCTATTTTAGAAGATGTAATGTCTTCATATGATGGACCAATTGATGCCTCATTTAAAGCGATAGATAAGATGGTAGGTAAGAAGTTTACATTAGAAGACTTTGTTATTAATTCAGTAACAGGTGGTGCAGATGCACAGGGCGAGGTAACTCTTAAAATCAAATGTAAGAGTAAAACATATAATGGACATGGCGTAAGTATGGATATTGTAGAAGCAAGTATTTTAGCTTATATATCAGCCATTAATAGTATGCTTTATGATTTAGAAAGTATGAAATAAAGAGGTAAACTCCAAAGTGCAGGGACTACTATGATAGGCCCTGCACTTTAAACCATTATGAGATAGTGGAAAATATATCCATTGTAATAAACATAGAGAAGTAAGAACGGTGTAAGGGATTATATCGGCAGAAATTATTAAAAAGGAGGAAATCGTATGGGAATGACCATGACACAAAAAATTTTAGCAGCACATGCAGGACTTAGCCAAGTAGTAGCAGGACAATTAATAGAGGCTGATCTTGACCTCGTTCTTGGTAATGATATTACAACGCCTGTAGCAATCAATGAGTTTGAAAAAATAGGCATAGAACAGATTTTTGATAAAGCAAAAGTAGCTATTGTACCAGATCATTTTACACCCAATAAAGATATAAAAGCTGCAGAGCAATGCAAATGTGTAAGACAATTCGCTTATGCTAAAGGCGTAGAAAATTATTTTGAAGTTGGAGAAATGGGGATTGAGCATGCACTGCTTCCAGAAAAGGGGCTCGTAGTAGCAGGAGATGTGGTTATTGGGGCAGATTCTCATACATGTACTTATGGTGCATTAGGCGCTTTTTCAACAGGGATTGGAAGTACAGATATGGCAGCAGGTATGGCAACAGGTAAAGCATGGTTTAAAGTACCATCAGCGATTAAGTTTGTGTTATCAGGTGAGCCTACAAAGTTTGTATCAGGCAAAGATATTATTCTACATATTATAGGAATGATTGGTGTAGATGGAGCACTGTATAAATCTATGGAATTTGTAGGGGAAGGGCTTAAATACTTATCTATGGACTCTAGACTTGCTATGGCAAATATGGCTATAGAAGCAGGAGCAAAAAATGGAATCTTTGAAGTCGATGAAATCACACTTGACTATATCAAAGAAAGATCTAAGAAACCATATACAGTATATAAAGCGGATGAAGATGCCCACTATGATCAAGTGATAGAAATTGACCTTAGTAACATTAGACCAACTATAGCTTTTCCTCATTTACCTGAGAACACAAAAACAATAGATGAAGTAGGCAATATTGCTATTGATCAAGTTGTCATAGGGTCATGCACTAATGGGCGTATGGAAGACCTTCGTATGGCAAGAGAGGTTATGAAAGGGAAAAAAGTGGCACGCGGTGTACGTGCAATTATTATTCCGGGGACACAGAATATTTACTTGCAAGCTATTAAAGAAGGTATTATTGAAGATTTAGTTACAGCAGGTTGTGTAGTGAGTACACCAACTTGTGGTCCATGCTTAGGTGGTCATATGGGGATATTAGCTAAAGGTGAAAGATGTGTGGCTACAACCAATCGTAACTTTGTAGGACGTATGGGACATGTAGAATCTGAGATTTATTTAGCAAGCCCAGCAGTAGCAGCTGCATCTGCTATTAGTGGTAAGATTGCAAATCCAGAAGAGGTAAAGGGGGAATAGTAATGAAAGCAGTAGGTACAGTATTTAGATATGGAGACAATATTGATACAGATGTTATTATTCCTGCAAGATACTTAAATACTTCTAATCCACAGGAGCTTGCACAGTATTGTATGGAAGACATAGATTTAACATTTAGTAAAAAAGTTAAGGATGGAGATATTATTGTTGCAGACAAAAACTTTGGATGTGGTTCTTCTCGTGAGCATGCACCCATTGCAATTAAAGCTTCAGGTATCTCTTGTGTTATAGCTAAAACTTTTGCTCGTATTTTTTATAGAAATGCTATTAATATTGGATTACCTATTTTAGAGTGTCCTGAAGCTGTTAAAGGTATTAGTGAGGGTGATCAGGTAGAAGTAGATTTTAATACAGGTGAGATTCATAATATGACAACAGGTATAACTTATAAGGCACAACCTTTCCCTGAGTTTATGCAACGTATTATTGCAGCTAATGGGCTTGTAAACTATGTAAAGGAAAGTAGAAATTAGGGGGTAGGTTATGACATATCAAATCGTTACATTACCTGGAGATGGTATTGGGCCAGAAATTGTAGGTGAAGCAGTAAAAGTATTAGAAAAAATAGCTATTAAATATAACCATCAATTTAAATTCAATGAACAACTTATTGGTGGAATAGGAATAGATGAGGCAGGTGCTTCTCTTCCAGAAGCTACTATAGAGGCCTGTTTAAAAAGTGATGCTATACTTTTAGGGGCAGTAGGTGGACCAAAATGGGATACAACATCTAATGGAGATAGGCCGGAAAAAGGTCTTCTTAAAATTCGCGAAACATTAAAGTTATTTGCTAATTTAAGACCAGCTATTTTATATAAGCAATTGAAATGCGCAAGCCCTTTAAAAGAAGAAGTAATAGGGGATAACTTAGATATTTTGATTGTAAGAGAATTGACTAGTGGAATTTATTTTGGCAAGCATGAACGTGTAGTTATGGAAAATAAGAAAGCAACGTATGCAGAGGATATCGAGTACTACAATGTAGAAGAAATTGAGCGTATTTTAAAAGTCGGTTTTGATGCCGCTATGAAACGTGGTAAAAAGGCTGTAATCGTAGATAAAGCTAATGTACTTGCTACATCCAAACTCTGGAGAGAAGTTAGTGAAGAAGTAGCAAAGGAGTTTCCAGAAGTAGAGTATAGTTTTATGTATGTAGATAATGCAGCAATGCAACTTGTAGTGAATCCAATGCAGTTTGATGTTATTATTACAAACAATATGTTTGGTGATATTTTATCTGATGAAGCAAGTATGCTAACAGGTTCTATTGGAATGTTAGCTTCAGCAAGTCTTGGAGAAGGAAGTCTGGGGCTTTATGAGCCAAGTCATGGTAGTGCGCCAGATATAGCAGGACAGAATAAAGCAAATCCTATAGCCACCATTTTATCTGCGGCGATGATGCTCCGTTATTCATTAGGACTTAATGCGGAGGCGTATGCTATAGAACGAGCAGTAGAATGTGTCCTAGATCAAGGTTATAGAACAAGTGATATTATGAATGAAGGTATGAAATTAGTTGGAACAAGAGAAATGGGCGAATTAATTTGTAATGCTATTTAGTTGAACTAATTAATTATAGAAAATCAGCATAAGGAGGAATGAAACATGAGTAGAATAATATATTTAGATGGAAAATATGTACCAGAGGAAGAAGCTACCGTATCAGTATTTGATCATGGCGTACTTTATGGAGATGGTGTATTTGAAGGTATTCGTGCTTATAATGGACGTATATTTAGATGTGAGGAACATATTGATAGACTTTATAATGCAGCAAAAGCAATTATGTTAGAAATTCCTTTGACTAAGAAAGAGATGACAGAAGTTTTACTTGAAACATGTAGAAAAAATGATTTAAAGGATGGTTATGTTCGACTTGTTGTAACAAGAGGAAAAGGTGATCTTGGACTTAATCCCAAAAGTTGTAAGGTAGCAACTGTATTTTGTATTGCAGGTTCTATTACGCTTTATCCGGATGAAATGTATACAAAAGGTATGCCAATTATTACAGCTGTTCAAAGAAGAAATAAGGCTACCATTGTAGACCCACAAGTAAAATCTTTAAATTATCTTAATAATATTTTAGCTAAAATTGAAGCTAATCGTGCAGGTGTACCAGAAGCACTTATGCTCAATCATGATGGAATTGTAGCAGAATGTACAGGAGATAACATCTTCATTGTAAAAGATAATGTAATTTATACACCTCCGATTCATGTAGGTATCTTAGATGGTATTACAAGAAGCACAGTTATAGAATTAGCAAGAAAGATGGGTTATATAGTAGAGGAGAAAGAATTTACTTTATTCAATGTATATAGTGCAGATGAGTGTTTCTTAACAGGAACAGCAGCAGAAGCTATTCCTGTAACAAGTGTTGATGAGCGTATTATTGGTGATGGTGTAGCAGGAAAGGTTACAACTGAAATCCTTGCAGCATTTAAAGCTTATGCAAATGAGAATGGAACAGAAATTTTCTAATATTAATAAAGAATTTAAAGGGGTATAGCGTAAAATTGCTATACCCCACCTTGGCATAATCTAATTAGCAGGATTAAAACTTATAAAATAGAGGGAGGCTTATAGATGAGAAGCGATGTAGTTAAAAAAGGTATAGACCGTGCACCACACCGTTCATTATTTAAAGGAATGGGATATATAGAGGAAGAGCTTAATCAACCTTTGATAGGGGTTGTTACAGCTAAAAGTGAAATCGTCCCAGGGCATATGCATCTTGACCGTATAACAGAAGCTGTTAAAGCAGGTATTCGTATGGCAGGGGGAACACCAATAGAGATTCCTGCTATTGGTGTATGTGATGGTATTGCTATGGGCCATGAAGGGATGAAATATTCATTAGTAACACGTGAACTAATCGCAGATTCTATTGAGTGTATGACAATGGCACATGGATTTGATGGGCTTGTACTTGTACCTAACTGTGACAAGATTGTACCAGGGATGTTAATGGGAGCAGCAAGAATGAATCTTCCAACAGCAGTAGTAAGCGGAGGGCCTATGCTTGCAGGAACAGTAGGAGGTAAAAAAGTAAGTTTATCTCTTATTTTTGAGGCAGTCGGTGCATATAATTCAGGTAAAATTACAGAAGAAGAGCTTTGTGAGTTTGAAGAACATACTTGTCCAGGATGTGGATCTTGTTCAGGGATGTTTACTGCTAATAGTATGAACTGTATGACAGAGGTGCTAGGGATTGCTCTTCCAGGGAACGGCAGTATTCCAGCAGTTTATGCAGAACGTATTCGTTTAGCTAAAAAAACAGGGATAGCTATTATGAAAATGGTAGAAAAAGATATTAAGATTTGTGATATCTTAACAGAGAAAGCTTTTGAGAATGCATTAACAGCTGATATGGCACTTGGATGTAGTACAAATACGATGCTCCATCTTCCAGCTATTGCTCATGAGGCAGGGGTTGAAATTAACTTAGATATGGCGAATGACATTAGCAGTCGTACACCTAACCTTTGTAAGTTAGCGCCAGCTGGTCCAAATCATATGGAAGATCTTTATGGTGCGGGTGGCGTTGCTGCTGTTATGAAAGAACTTACTAAAAAAAGGCTTTTAAATGAGGAACTTATTACTGTTACAGGAGAGAGTGTAGCAACTAATCTTGAAAAAGTAGTAAATAAAAATCCAGAAGTTATTCGTCCAAGTGAAAATCCATATAGTGAAACAGGAGGTATTGCTGTACTACGTGGTAATTTAGCGCCAGATTCTTGTGTTGTTAAACGTTCAGCTGTGGCTCATGAAATGCTTAAACATACAGGACCTGCAAAAGTATTCAATAGTGAAGAGGAAGCCAAAGAAGGTATAACAAGTGGGCAAATTAAAAAAGGCGATGTAGTTGTTATTCGTTATGAAGGACCAAAAGGTGGACCGGGTATGAGGGAAATGCTATCTCCTACTGCTGTACTTGCTGGTATGGGGCTTGATAAAGATGTAGCACTTATTACAGATGGACGTTTCTCAGGAGCGACAAGAGGTGCTTGCATTGGGCATGTTTCGCCGGAAGCGGCTGAAGGTGGAGTAATTGGTCTTGTTGAGAATGGTGACTTAATCAGTATTGATATGGAAGCTTGTACATTAGACTTATTGGTAGATGAAAAAACACTGACAAAAAGACGTGATGCATGGGTAAAACCAGAACCAAAAGTAAAACATGGTTATTTGGCACGTTATGCAAAGCAAGTAACATCTGCAAGTACAGGAGCAATCTTTAAGGGGTAAGAGAGTAGATAAATCAAGAGGAGGGGAAATATGG
Source organism: Holtiella tumoricola (assembly GCF_027857615.1). Lineage (NCBI taxonomy): Bacteria > Bacillati > Bacillota > Clostridia > Lachnospirales > Cellulosilyticaceae > Holtiella > Holtiella tumoricola. Next base: position 79,405 of record NZ_JAQIFT010000057.1, on the reverse strand, counting down.
AGCTTAATGGTTCACAAATATTAATGGAATGTTTGTTAGAGCAAGGCGTAGACACTGTGTTTGGTTATCCAGGAGGGTCTGTACTCAACATTTATGATGAATTATATAAATATAGAGAGAAAATCCATCACATTTTAACTGCACATGAGCAAGGGGCAGCTCATGCTGCAGATGGATACGCAAGAGCAACAGGAAAAGTAGGGGTTTGTTTAGCTACATCAGGGCCAGGGGCTACAAATTTAGTAACAGGAATAGCAACAGCATATATGGATTCAGTGCCTATGGTTGCAATTACAGGGAATGTAGGTAGACCACTTCTTGGAAAAGATAGTTTTCAAGAAGTGGACATCACAGGTGTAACTATGCCAATTACAAAACATAATTATATTGTAAAAGATATATGTAAGTTGGCGGATACCATAAGAGAAGCATTTTACATTGCTCAGTCAGGTAGACCGGGTCCCGTACTTATTGATATTCCAAAAGATATTACGGCAATAACTTGTGAGTATATGCCATCTATGCCTAAAAAGGTTTTTAGACAAGTATGTAGTATTCGACAAAAAGACTTAGATGAAGCAGTTAAACTAATAAGAGACAGTAGCAAACCTATGATTTACTGTGGAGGCGGTATTATTCGTAGTTCTGCTCATAAAGAATTATTAGAGTTTGCAGAAAGGATTCAAGCACCTGTAGCAACTTCTTTGATGGGTATAGGTGGTTTCCCAGAAACCCATAGATTATCTACTGGACTTATTGGTATGCATGGTAGTAAAGCTTCCAATATGGCAACTACTGAATGTGATGTACTTATTGCAGTGGGAGCTAGATTTAGTGATAGGGTAACAAGTAGTGTGAATACATTTGCTTCAAATGCAAAGATTATTCATATTGATGTAGATCCTGCAGAAATTAGTAAAAATGTTAAATGTTATACATCAATCATTGGAGATGCGAAAGAAATTCTCACTAATCTTAATGAAATGATTGTACAACAAGACCACACAGAGTGGTTAGAAAATGTTAGAGGGTGGAAAGAAGAGTTCCGTTTTGATTATCAACGAGATGATAAATTAAGACCTGAGTTTGTTATAGAGGACATTTATGAACAAACAAATGGTGAGGCAATTATTACAACAGAAGTAGGTCAGCATCAAATGTGGGCTGCACAGTTTTATAAGTATACAATGCCTAGAACATATATTTCCTCTGGTGGACTAGGTACAATGGGATATGGTACAGGAGCAAGCATTGGAGCTCAAATGGGGATGCCTACCAAGCAAGTTGTGCATATTGCTGGAGATGGCTCTTTTAGAATGAATTGTAATGAGCTGGCAACTATTTCGTATTATAATATCCCTGTTATTATTGTAGTACTTAATAATAGTGTTTTAGGTATGGTAAGACAGTGGCAAACCATGTTCTATGAAGGAAGATATTCAGAGACAACTTTAGATAGAGGCCCTGATTTTGTAAAATTAGCAGAAGCTTATTATATGAAGGGGTATGATGTATTTACACAAGAGGAGTTCCAGCAAGCATTTAAAGAAGCCTTAGAGAGCAAAAAGCCTGTTGTAATTAATTGTCATGTGGGTGAGGATGAAAAAGTATTACCTATGGTAGCACCGGGTGCACCTATTAATGATTTAATATTAGAGTAAAAGTATGGGGTTGCATAAATTTTGCAATCCCATACTTTTATATTTAGGATTTCTGGGAAGAATAATTAGCGAGTGTAAATTAAGTAATGTAAAAATAAATTGAATAAGATAAAGAGCGTTAATATTTTGCTTAAGTGTTAGAATATACATTAAAATATATACAACATTGAAAAACCTAGATAAATTTGGTACAATACTTTATATATAACTGTAATAGGAAGATAGTAATAAGAAGAGTATGAAAGCTTTAAGAAAAATTATAAAGATGCTGGTCTGGAGGTGCTTCGAATGAGAAGATGTAAGGAACAATTTTATGGATGCCTAATAGGTGGTGCAATTGGGGATGCATTTGGTGCACCTGTTAAAAATATGAAGTATGAGCAGATTCAGAAGATGTATGGTGAACAAGGCATTACTGATTTAATTGCTACAATGGAAGGACCAAAAGCAACAATTACAGATGACACACAACTAACCCTATTTACAGCAGAAGGTTTACTGAGAAGTATTGTTAGAGCCAATCAAAAAGGTATTTTTAGAACACCTAAAGATACAGCTATGATTACGTTTAGAGCATATTTAAGATGGCTTTATACCCAAGGACTTTCAACCCCCAATTGGAATTCTAAATCATATGATGGATGGCTTGTTAAATGTAAGAAGCTTTATGGTTACAAAGAGCCAGGTATCACTTGTATTACGTCTTTAGGAAAAGGTGTAATGGGAACCTTAGAAAGACCACTTAATGATAGCAAACGATGTGGGACAGTTATAAAGATAGCTCCTGTAGGCCTTATAGAGGTAGAAGAAGATGTTTTTGAAGTAGCAAGTCGAATAGGTGTTATTACTCATGGACATCCTCAAGCTTACTTATCTGCAGGAATACTAGCTACATGGATTTTTTATTTAATAGAAGGATATAGTTTAGAAGAGAGTTTAGAACAAGCCATAGCAAAACTTAAAATGTATGAAGGACATGAAGAGTGTCTTGAAATGATTAATAAAGCGATAGAGCTTACCAAAGATAGTGAGCCAAATGCAGATAAATTATTAAACTTTGGAGATGGCTTTATGGCAGATGATGCATTAGCGATGGCTGTATACTGTACACTAAGCTATCCTAATGATTTTGAATCAGCTGTAAAACTTGCTATTAATCAAAGTGGTAATAGTAATAGTGTAGCAGCTATTACAGGGCAAGTACTAGGAACTTATTTAGGGATAGATGCTATTCCTAATAAGCTTGTTGAAAGTTTAGAAATACGCAAGGAACTTGAACAAATATCAGAAGATATTTATGTACGCTATGAAGAAACGGAAGAATGGCAAAAAAGATATCCTGGATGGTAGTCAAGATACGTAATAAAAAGACCTGCATGTATTATAGGTGCAGGTCTTTTTATTACGAATGTTCTAAGATCATTTCCTTTAGATTAAGGGCACGATCCTTTAGTTTTCCGTTGCTATTATACAGAACATCGCTTAAGTAGGTTTTTGCATTAGTGTAATCGCCTAATGTATAGGAAATAGCCGAAATAATGTAAGAAGTTGTTAATGCATCAAGATTAAAAAGTGGAAAATTTTCTGTTTCTAGAGCTTGTTTTAGGCCATTTACAGCCTTGTTCAAGTATATTTTTTCTTGATTAAGTGCATTTAAATCTCGGTATAACCAAGCAATATGTAGGCAGATATAGGCTTGCTCACCAATTTTTCCTTTTTTAATAATACTAGAAACAAGAGCAAGTTGATGTTTTATAATTGCATCATTAATAGAAGTATATGTATCAAAGTTACGTTTTTTATATTTAGGTGTTACTTGTTCTTTTATCCATTTTATTTGTGTAGGTAATAATGTAGAAAAATTTTTAGACAAGCTACAGTATCCACAATTAGGGCAAAGTATTGCATCATATAAAATAGGATTGATAACAGCGTAACGTGCATAAAGATCTATATCAGATGAAAGCGCTTGGTTTTTACCAGTGCGGATTGCTTTGGACGTAAACTTGTTATAACACACTGGACATTCATAAGTCTTATCGTAGAGAATATCCGAAGGTGTGAGTGTTGTAGACATAGTGCACCTTCTTTGCTAGTAAATATTAGTATATTTTAATGTAATTATACATTAAAATTAATCTTTTGTAACTATTGCAATTTATATAGAAAGAGTAGGGGATAAAGTGAAAAAGTTATTAAGTTGGGTGATAATGATAGGACTTATGAGCTTTATATTTGTAGGATGTAACAAGATAGACTTAGAGATTGGACATGGGGAGAATCAATTTGATTCCCAGGTGTTACCACAAAATGAGCCACAATCAGATTTTCACGTTTCGGATGCAAAGATAGTGGAAGAGATAAAAGAAAAGCAAGTCTTAGACTATATGAATCAAATGAGTATAGAGGAAAAGATTGGCCAGCTATTTTTTGTGACGGTACAACAAGTAGCAGTAAATAATAAATATGGAAAGGATATAGGTGGTGTTATACTTTTTAAAGATGATATTACAACCATAGAAGAAACAAGTAAGCTTGTACAAGGATTACAGGAGCAGGCAACTACGTCCTTATGGATAGGAATTGATGAAGAAGGTGGGAGAGTAAGCAGAGTAGGAAATAATGAAGCTATAGTGAATGCACCATTCAAAAGTGCTGAAGCTATTGGCGAAACTGGAGATACGCAAGTGGCATATGAGGAAGCAAAACGTATGGGGAAAGCACTACATTCTATAGGTGTTAATATGAATTTTGCTCCAGATGCTGATATTTATAACAACCCTGAAAATATAGTGATTGGAGATAGAAGCTTTGGAAAGACAGCAGAAGAAGTGATACCTATGGTTATAGAGTTTAGTAAAGGGCTAAAGGAGGAAGAGATAATACCTGTTATAAAACATTTCCCGGGACACGGTAATACAGTAGAAGATTCACATGTTGGTTTAGCTTACATTGATAAAACAATCAAAGAATTAGAAGATGAAGAAATGAAGCCATTTTTAGAAGCTACAAAGAATGGAGTAGATGTGGTAATGGTAGGACATTTGATTGTAGAGGAAATGGATACACTTCCAGCTACACTTTCACCGAGATGGGGAAAATATATAGAACAAAACTTTGATAAAGAGCATACTATATTTATTACCGACGCTATGAATATGGGCGCTATTATAGAAGATAGAGGATCAGGGCAAGCTGCACTTATGAGTTTTATAAGTGGGATAGATATGATTCTGATGCCAGAACAATTAGATGAGGCTATGGAAGCATTAAAAGAAGCTTATGAAAAGGGAAAACTAAGTGAAGAGAGAATAAATAAATCAGTTTATAAAATTTTGTTGAAAAAAGTAGAACAAAAAATACTTGTACTTGAATAATATAGTATTAAGAAGAACAAAAAATTTCTAAATAAAGTGGAACCTTTTTTAGAAGACCGCATATATTATTACTATACAGTGTAAAATGGTATAGTATCCCCTTTGAACAAATTCCTTATTCTACAATAATGAGTCTAGCCTTTACAAAACCAGCTTTAAACAAAAGAAGGCCCTACCATTAAGATGCCGCTTAAAGGTAGAAGTCACGAACAGACATTTATATCCTATGATATATCTGCTAAAAGCTGGACTCATTTAATTATATAAATTATAAATATGACATATATAATACATTCTATGTATATGCTTAATGATATAAAATTAGACTATATTTTTATAACCTAAAATGTAAAAGGTGTTTCCGACAGGAAACACCTTTTTTGATTAAAAATCTTTATTTGCTGTCCGCATAATTTTCTTTAAATGTTTACTGATAAAGAGAGCTCCCCATCCTACGAAGTATCCTGCAACAATACTACTCACAAGAAGAATTGGTGCATAGAAGAAAATACCAGGTGTATTTGTAATTATTACAGCAATAACAAGTTGACCAATAATATGTAGGATAGAGCCCACAACACTAATGACCCAGATACTTATATATTTGCTACAATATTTATAAAGTAAGATCATACCTATATTGCTAAGTAGGCCTCCAGCAAGACTAAAGAAAATTGTAGAGACTTTCCCTGTAATCATTGTTCCTAAAAAGATGCGTAATAAAAGTACAGTTAAGGCTTCTTTTGGTCCGTAGAGAATTAATACAGCAAGGGAAACCATATTAGCCAGGCCAAGTTTTAGACCAGGGATAGGCGCAATAGGTGGAATTTGTAATTCAATAATAAAGATAACAAGTGCAATGGCACATAATAAGCTTAAATAGACTAACTTTTGAACTTTATTCATAGAGACTCCTTTTATTCAACAATAGCATCGAGTAATAACTCTTCATTAGCTGCTTCAATTTCAATAACTACTCCATTAGGAAGGCAGACTGCAGGTAACAAGCTATTAGAGATATAACCTTGTTGTACACAAAGCTGATCTGGACAGCTTGCTTCTAGAAATCTGATTTTACCATGTTCAACATGAATGGTATTAGTACCACCATGTTTATTTTCGACTGAAAAAGTTTCGGGATCAGATACTTTTGATAAATCTATCTCACGAATCACTTCACCATCCAATTTTATAGTAGCTATTTGGTGGTCTGGAGTTTTATAGTTCATCATCATAAAAATTGCAATAATACATACAACCATAAGGATGCCAATGGCGGCAATAATGATTTTATTTATATGTTTACTCATCTTAAAAACACCTTTCTTTAGAAAATAATGCTTGTTCAATTATCAGTATAGACAAAGACTTTAGGTTTTATCAAGGACAAATTGGAACACACTACTATAGCACAAAAAATAATAATTGACAAATAAAAAAGGGAGTGATATGCTGAAAATGTAATTCCTACAAAATAACTAGGAATTGGAGGCGTTAAAATGAAATTATCTACTAAAGGTAGGTATGGACTCCAAGCAATGGTTGATATTGGGGTTTATGCGAAAGAAAAACATATTTCTTTAAAAAGCATTGCTGAGCGCTTAGATGTATCTGAAAATTATTTAGAACAGCTTATTGCTTTACTTAAAAAAAATAAGCTTGTCACAAGTGTAAGAGGTGCCCAAGGTGGATATACCTTGGCAAGACCAGCTAAAGAGATTAGTATAGGAGAGATCCTAAGGACTTTAGAAGGTTCACTTGCTCCAACAGATTGTACTTGTGAGGGAGGCAAACATTGCGAAAGAAATACAAGATGTGTAACAAGACCTGTATGGGAAAAAATCAGAGATGGCATTAATGAAGTTGTAGATGGAATCTCATTACAGGAACTTATAGATGACTATGAATCTATAAGTGATAATTCATGTAACAAATTTTATATATAAATATTATAGATAGAAACTACTTATTATAAAGTTGGGAGTGTTGAAAATGGATAAAATTTATTTAGATCATGCAGCGACCACACCAGTCAAACCAGAAGTATTAGAGGCTATGATGCCTTACTTCACACAAAATTTCGGAAATCCATCAAGTGTTTATCAAATTGCTCAAATTAATAAAAAAGCATTAGATGATGCAAGAGAAACAGTAGCTAAGCATTTAGGTGCTCATCCGAATGAAATTTTCTTCACAGCAGGTGGAAGTGAAGCAGATAACTGGGCAATCAAAGGGATTGCTGAAGCAAATAAAGCAAAAGGTAACCATATCATTACAAGTAAAATCGAACATCATGCTGTTCTTCATACATGTGAATATCTTGAAAAACAAGGCTATGAAGTTACTTATTTAAATGTTAATGAAAATGGTCAAATTGATCTTGAAGAACTTAAAGCAGCTATAAAAGATACAACTATTCTTATTACAATTATGTATGCAAACAACGAAGTTGGAAGTATTATGCCAGTTAAAGAAATTGGTCAAATTGCTAAAGAACATGGTGTTGCTTTCCATACAGATGCTGTTCAGGCAGTAGGACAAGTGAGAATAGATGTAAAAGATCAAAATATTGATGCACTTTCTATGTCAGGGCACAAAATCTATGGACCAAAAGGTGTAGGTGTTCTTTATATCAGAAGAGGACTTAAAGTAACTAATCTTATTCATGGTGGCGCACAAGAAAGAGGCAGACGTGCTGGAACAGAAAATGTACCAGGTATTGTAGGTCTTGCAAAAGCAATAGAACTTGCATATACAGATTTTGATAATAAAATTGCACGTATTCAAGGATTACGTGACAGATTAATTAATGGTATTTTAACAAGTATTCCATATAGCAAATTAAATGGTGATCCAGTAAAACGTTTAGCAAATAATGCAAACATTGGATTTGAATTTGTTGAGGGAGAATCACTTCTTCTTTTATTAGATATGAATGGTGTTGCAGCTTCTAGTGGCTCAGCTTGTACATCAGGCTCACTTGATCCATCACATGTATTATTAGCACTTGGATTACCACATGAAAAAGCTCATGGTTCATTACGTATGACTTTAGGTGAGAAAACAACAGAAGCAGAAATTGATTTTGTACTTGAAAAATTACCTGCAATTGTAGGCCGTATGAGAGATATGTCTCCTTTATACGAAGATTTTTTAAAAGAAAACAAACAAGACTAAGAAAAAATTATAAATACTAGATCGAGATAAAATAAATAACTAAAATAACTAACGAGGTGAAATTATGTATAGTGAAAAAGTAATGGATCATTTTATGAATCCACGTAACGTAGGTGAGATCGATGATGCAAGTGGTGTAGGTACAGTAGGTAACGCTAAATGTGGCGATATTATGAAGGTATACCTTAAAATTGAAAATGATATTATTGAAGATGTTAAATTCAAAACTTTTGGTTGTGGTGCAGCTGTGGCAACAAGTTCAATGGCTACAGAACTTGTAAAAGGTAAAACAATTGAAGAAGCATTAAAAGTAACAAATAAAGCAGTTATGGAAGCATTAGATGGGCTTCCACCAGTAAAAGTACACTGTTCAGTACTTGCTGAAGAAGCACTTCAAGCAGCGCTTTGGGATTATGCGACAAAAAATGGGATTAAAATTGAAGGTCTAGAAGAACCAAAAGAAACAGACCACCATGATCATGACCACGGCCATGATGAAGAAGATGAAGCTTGCCATGCCTAATAGCAAGGGGAAAGTTGTAGTTGGGATGTCAGGAGGGGTAGACAGTTCTGTAACTGCCTACCTTCTTCAGCAACAAGGTTATGAAGTTATTGGGATGACGATGCAGATTTGGCAAAAAGATGCACCGGAAGATAATGACGGGGGATGTTGCGGGCTTTCAGCAGTAGATGATGCAAGACGCGTATGCCAGAAGCTTGATATTCCACACTACGTAATAAATTTTAGAGATGACTTTAAAAAACATGTAATTGATTATTTTATTGATGAGTACGAACAAGGGCATACACCAAATCCTTGTATAGCATGTAACCGTTATGTTAAATGGGAATCTATGTTACACAAAGCACTTCAAATTGGTGCAGACTATATTGCAACAGGACACTACGCAAGAGTTATTCAAGATGAACAAACAGGACGTTTTATGCTTAAGTTCTCTAAAACAATGGCAAAAGATCAAACTTATGCTTTGTACAATTTAACACAGCATCAATTAGAGCATACTCTTATGCCATTAGGTGATTACACAAAAGATGAAATACGTGCAATAGCTAAAGAAATAGGACTTGCTGTAGCAACCAAACCAGATAGCCAAGAAATCTGCTTCGTTCCAGACGATGACTATGCAGGTTATATTGAACGTGAAACAGGAAAAAAACAACAAAAAGGTAAGTTTATCACAAAAGATGGTAAGGTATTAGGTGAGCACAAAGGTATTATTCATTATACTATTGGACAACGTAAAGGTCTTGGTATTTCCTATGGTAAACCACTGTTTGTTTCTAAAATTGATCCAGTTAACAACACCGTAGTTGTTGGAGATAATGAAGATTTATTTACTTGCGAGGTATACGCAAATAAACTTAACTTTATGCCATTTGAAAAGTTAGAAGGTCCATTAGAAGTAGCAGCTAAGATACGTTATAGCCATGCGCCTCAACCTTGTACAATAGAAATGGTAGATGAAGAAACACTTAAATGTACATTTAAAGAACCACAACGTGCCATCACACCAGGACAAGCTCTTGTAATTTATGATGGTGATATTGTAGTTGGTGGCGGTACAATTATTAAATAAATATATCACTTTAATTCTCTATAAAAAGGGGTCGCTCATTGCGACCCTTTTTAGCTATTTAAATTAATAGAATAGTTAATTCTTTTGATATAATATTTTAACACATAGACTAGATTTTAAGATGAAATAATAGATATATAGGATAAATTGTACAAAATAATGAGAAGTATAAATCTAATTGTTGTACGTCAAAATATATCGTGTTAGAATGTCCCTGTATGAAAACAACATGGGAGGATACCGATGGATATTAATGTATTTCAGATAGCTTTAGCATTTCTTGGTGGTTTTGGTCTTTTTATGTTTGGGATGGACTACATGGGAGAAGGGCTTCAAAAAGCAGCTGGTAGTAAGATGAAGAATCTTCTTAGTGCATTAACAAGTAATCCGTTTTTAGGGGTTGCTGTAGGTGCAGGTGTAACAGCTATTATCCAAAGTTCGTCAGCAACCACAGTTATGGTTGTAGGTTTTGTTAATGCAGGTCTTATGTCTTTAAAACAAGCTGTAGGGGTTATCATGGGTGCCAATATTGGTACAACAGTAACAGCATGGATTGTATCTTTAGGAGACTGGGTATCATTTTTAAAACCGGCTACAATAGCGCCACTTTGTATTGGTATAGGCGTTATTATGGTTTTATTCTGTAAGAAACAAAAAGTAAAACAAGTTGGCCAAATTGTTTTTGGCTTTGGTGCACTTTTCTTAGGGCTTGACCTTATGGGAGATGCAGTGAAACCAATCAGTCAACTAGAATCTGTTAAACAACTATTTGTAAGCTTAGGCGCAAATCCTTTCTTAGGTATTTTAGTCGGAACGATTGTAACAGCAGTTATTCAAAGTTCATCTGCTTCTGTAGGTATTTTACAAACATTAGCATTAAGTGGTCTTGTACCATGGAATACTGCGATTTATATTATTTTAGGTCAAAATATTGGTACAACAGTAACAGCTATGCTTTCTAGTATTGGTGCTAGTAAAAATGGTAAACGTGCAGCTGTTATCCATTTACTTTTCAACGTAATTGGTTCTGTTGTATTCGCCGTGATAGCAATTATAGCATTTGGTGGACTTATGCCAAAACTTGCTGCATTTGGTACATCACTTATTGACCCAACGAAGATTAGTGTGGTACATAGTATCTTTAACGTATTAAATACGCTATTATTATTCCCATTTGCAGGTTTACTTGTAAAAGTTGCAGAAAAACTTGTTCCAGGTAAAGAAGATGAGGATAACGAAAGCGAACTTAAACATTTAGATGAACGTATTCTTGAAACACCATCTTTTGCAGTACAAAATGCTATTAAAGAAGTTGTACGTATGGGAGAAATGGCAAGTCATAATGCAAAAATTGGTATGGAAGCAATCTTTGATAAAGATGAAGTTAAAATACAAGACGTATTTAAACGTGAAAAAGTTATTAATCAATTACAACATGGTATTAACCACTATTTAATTAAACTTTCTAACTTACCAATTTCTGAAAATGAACATGGTATTGTTAATAGCTTATTCCATACAGTAAGCGATATTGAACGTGTAGGTGATCATGCAGAAAACTTAGCAGAACTTGCACAAATTCGAATAAGAGATGAAGTAGAATTCTCAGAAACAGCTATAAAAGAATTAAAAGCTATTTCTGGTTTAGCAATTAAATGCTTTGATACAGCACTTCAAGCTTGTGAATTTGATGATCGTTCTATTGCAAAAGAAGTACAGCCAATTGAGCAACAAGTTGATAAATTAGAAGAAGAATTAAGAACAAGACATATTAAACGTCTTGCAGATAATAAATGTAGTTCTATGGCAGGTGTCGTATTCTTAGATGCAATTAGTAACTTAGAGCGTATCTCTGACCATGCTTCTAATGTTGGGAATGCGGTACTTGATGAGAAGAAAATTTATGTATCAAGTGAACCAATGATTTCTAAATAATAATATAAGAATACTAAATTAATAATAAATTAAAACTAAATTTATGTTAAATAAGAGCAAAAAGGTACAAGTCAATCTTGTACCTTTTTGCTCTTATTTTATTTCTACAAAATTAAAAAAAATTTTAAGTGATAGTTATGATTTTAATTACAAGAGCATTGTATATGGTGAACAAAAAATAATGTAAAAATATATAATTTAAACAAAAAAATAATTTTATTAATTAATGTATTGAATTATATTAAATAAAACTTATAATTAAATCAAAGATGTAACGGATTACATTATCCAATTTGTGAAAGGAGGGAAAGCATGGCGACCATTAAAGATGTTGCACAGCATGCGAAGGTTTCTGTAGCGACAGTATCTAGAGTGCTTAATAATGATCCTAAAGTAAGAGCAGAAACGAAGGAAGTAGTTGAAAGAGCAATTGATGAACTGGGCTATTCCCCCAATTTACTAGGGAGAAATCTAAGACGTTCTTCTACCCATAATATCCTGGTACTCCTTCCAACGATTTCGAATCAGTTCTATTCAGCTATTATTAAAGGAATTCGTGAGGAAGCAACTTTGAAGGGATACAATGTAATGATAGGTATTACGGATTTGGATGTGAATATAGAGATGAATCATATTCAACTACTTGAAAATAAGTTAGTGGATGGCATTATTTTCTTTACACCTCAAATTGCAAAGTCTACTTTAACAAGGCTTGGAAAAGTATATCCTATTGTTCAGTGTAGCGAGTATGTAGAAGGTGCCAAGCTTAGTTTGGTAAGTATTGATAATAAGCAAGCGGCATTTGATGCAACTAAGTACCTTATTGAACTAGGACATAAACATATTGGGCTTATAACCAGTAAAAAAGTATATACGTCTTCAAAATTAAGGGAAGAAGGCTTTAAGGAGGCACTTACACAATATCAATTACCAGTGAACGAAGAACTTATTTACTACACAGACTATACACCACAATGCGGTACAGAGGCTGCAAAAGCATTGTTAACAAGAAAGACCCCACCTACAGCTATATTTACGATTTCAGATAGTCTAGCGATAGGTGTTATTAGAGGATTAAAAGAATGTGGGAAAAAAGTAGGGGTAGACATAGATGTTATAGGATTTGATAATACCTTCATTTCGAAGTTCTATGAGCCTACAATAACAACCATCAGTCAGCCACGTCTAGAAATGGGAAAAAAAGCAGCAAAATTATTGCTAAATAAAATCCAGAATATAGACAGTGCTAATGAAACTATATTTTTACCACATGAATTAATGATTAGACAATCAACTAAATAATCTATTTAAAAAGGAGATAGGGTTATGGATAAAGTAGTAAAAGTTGGAATTATTGGATGTGGTGGTATTGGAACACAAAAGCATATGCCATCTTTAGCAAAATTAGAAAATGTAGAAATGGTAGCATTCTGTGACATTATTGAGAAGAGAGCTAAAAAAGCTTGTGAGAAGTTTGGAACACCAGATGCAAAATGCTATGTAGATTATAAAGAACTTTTAAAAGATGAATCTATACAGGTTATCCATGTATGTACACCTAATCGTTCACATTCCTTCATCACTATTGATGCATTAGAGGCGGGCAAACATGTTATGTGTGAAAAACCTATGGCTAAAACAACGGAAGAAGCAAAAGCAATGGTAGAGGCTGCTCAGCGTACAGGGAAGAAATTGACCATTGGTTATCAAAATAGATATCGTGAAGATAGTTTATATCTTAAACGTACATGTGAGGATGAGGTATTAGGAGAAGTATATTATGCTAAAGCTCATGCGTTAAGACGTCGTGCAGTACCAACTTGGGGTGTATTTTTAAATGAAGAGGAACAAGGTGGAGGACCACTTATTGACATCGGGACACATGCTTTAGACTTAACATTATGGATGATGAACAACTACAAGCCACAGATGGTAGTAGGGAGTGTATTTAAGAAGTTAAGTGATCAAACAGAAACAGCTAATGCATGGGGGGACTGGGATGTTAACGAGTATACAGTTGAAGACTCAGCATTTGGCTTTATCAAAATGGAAAATGGCGCAACAATTGTACTAGAGTCAAGCTGGGCACTTAATACACTCGATGTAGGGGAAGCACAAACGACACTTTGTGGAACTAAGGCAGGTGCAGATATGAAGGATGGTCTTCGTATTAATGGCGTTAAATACAACAAACAATATGTAGAAAAACCAGGGCTTGGTGTAGGTGGTGTAGACTTCTATGATGGTGATGCAGAATCTCCACAAGAGTTAGAAGCAAGACTTTGGATAGAAGCAGTTATTAATGATACAGAGGTTGTTGTAAAGCCAGAAGAAGCTTTAGTGGTAACACAGATTTTAGAAGCTATTTATGAATCAGGAAAAACAGGAAAACCTGTATTCTTTGAAAATTAATGTAGAGGTGAACTATGAGACTGGGAATCATTGGGTGGATTAATGAAGAAGAATTTAAGCGTGCAAAAGAAAGAAAATTAGAGTTCATTGAAATTTGTGTAAACGAGCGCCATGAAGCATTTTTGGCAGGAATTGAAGAACTTAAAGGTTATAGCCAAGCTTATGAAATGCCCATTGGAAGTGTAGGACGTTGGGGTGAAGATAAAATTACAGCTGAAGGAATCAAAGAGGAAGAGCTTCAAATAGAGTATAGCTTGATTGAGGCAACCCAAAAGCTAGGCTGTGATATTTATATTACAGGATGTAATTATGTTGAAAGTTTATCTTATTATGAAAACTGTACACTTGCTATTAGTTACTTTGAAAAGCTCATTGAACATGGTAAAAAGTACGGTGTTAAAATTGCTACTTACAATTGTAGATGGAATAACTTCATACACTCAGATCCAGCCTGGACAATAATTCATGGACACTTAAAGGATTTATGGATTAAATATGATACTTCACACTGTATTTACGATGGAGGGGATTATTTATCTGAAGCAAAAAAATGGGGAGAACGTTTTGCACATGTACATATTAAAGGGGCACTTATAATAGATGGAAAACGTTTTGATGATCCACCAGCAGGACTTGATCAGACAGATTGGGGTTCTTTTATGGCAGTACTTTATGCAAAAGGTTATGATGGTAATTTAAGTATTGAACCACACTCAAGTAATTGGCATGGAGAACTAGGGCAAAAGGGAATAGATTTTACGATTAAATATATAAGAAATATCATGCTATAGAAAGGTGATAGAAAAATGTATAAAATCGCCGTACAGCTTTATACCGTAAGAGAAGAAATGAAGGAGAATCCAGTTGGTACATTAGAAAAAGTTGCAGAACTTGGTTACAAAGGGGTAGAATTTGCAGGATTTTTTGATATACCAGCAGAGAAAATGAAAGGCCACTTAGAACGTTTAGGACTAACTGCAGTTGCTAGCCACACACCTCTAGAGGCATTAGAAAATCAATTTGATGAAGTTATTCGTTATAATAAGACAATAGGGAATCGCTACTTAGTGTGCCCTTGGTCAGAACTAAAAGATAAAGAATCTTTGCAAGAGATAGGTTTGCGTTTGAAAACACTTATTCCCAAAGTAAAAGCTGAGGGGATGGAACTTCTTTACCATAATCATGATCATGAACTAAAAATATTAGATGATAACTTTTTACTTGATAAGTTAGTGGAAGTGTGTGATGGAGAGCTAGGGCTGGAAGTAGATACATTTTGGGTTTATCGTGGAGGCGTTAATCCAAGAGATTATATGTTAAAGCATGAAAAGCATATTCCTTTTGTACATGTTAAAGATGGTACAGATGAAGGACTTAATGCTTTAGGGGAAGGAAAAGCGCCAGTTGCCCAAGTGTTAGAAACAGTGGAAGAATTAGGACTTGAGTGGATTATTGTAGAAAATGACAATCCTTATCCAAATGGATTAGAAGACATTGAAAGAAGTATGGTATATCTTCAAAACAAATAAAGGGGGAAGCATATGAAACTAGGTGTATTTACAACTTTACTAAGTGATAGAAGTTTAGAAGAATCATTAGCGTATTTTAAGTCAAAAGGAATTCAAATGGTAGAGATAGGATGTGGTGGTTACCCAGGAAATAGCCATGCCAATCCAGATCTTCTCTTAAATGATGATGCAGCGTTAGATACATTTAAAGGGCTCATTGCAAAGTATGATATGGAAATTAGTGCACTAAGCTGTCATGGTAATCCTGTACATCCACAAAAAGAAATTGCTACAGCTTTTGATGAAGCTATTAAAAAGACTATCCTGCTTGCAGAAAAGTTAGGAATTCATCAAATTAATACCTTCTCAGGATGCCCTGGAGATCACCCAGGGGCAAAATATCCAAACTGGGTAACATGTCCTTGGCCAGAGGATTTCCTAGCTGTCCTTGATTATCAGTGGAATGAAGTCCTTATTCCTTATTGGAAAGAGACAGTGGCATTTGCTAAAGAACATGGTGTGAACCAAATTGCATTAGAACTCCATCCAGGATTTGCAGTTTACAATACAAGTTCATTACTTAAATTACGTGCGGCAGTTGGGCCAGAAATTGGTGCGAATCTTGATCCAAGTCACCTGTTCTGGCAAGGCATGGATCCATGTCTCGTAATTCGTGAACTTAAAGAATCTATTTTCCATTTCCATGCAAAAGATACTAAGATTGATCCATATAATACAGCTAAAAATGGGGTACTAGATACAGGTCACTACGGCAATATAGGTGAGCGTTCTTGGGTATTTAGAAGTGTAGGTTATGGACATGATGATGCAGCCTGGAAAGATATTATTTCAGCACTACGATTAGTAGGCTATGATTATGCCATAAGTATAGAGCACGAAGATGGGCTTATGAGCCAAAATGAAGGACTTACAAAAGCAGCAGATTTCTTGAAAGAAATTATCACAACTGAGCCTGTGGGCGATATGTGGTGGGCGTAAATAGAAGGTAGTCATCAAATAAGCAGATAGAGATAAAATCTGAAATAGAGATGAGGGAATGAAATGGGATATAAATTAGCGATTGTTGGACTTGGTGGTATGGGTGGATGGCACTATGAAAATGTAACAAAACGCATCGATGATATAGAGGTTATAGGAGCATATGATATCAGGGAAGAAGTGCATCCACATATTAAAGAATTAGGTCTTAAGTGTTATAGCTCTTTAGAAGAACTTGTAAATGATAAAGAAGTAGATATTGTTACAATTGCTACACCGAATGATGTACACAAAGATATTGCAATTACATGTATGCGTCATGGAAAAAATGTAGTTTGTGAAAAACCAGTTACAATGAATGCGCAGGAGTTAGAAGAAATTATAGAAGTACAAAAAGAAACAGGTAAACTTTTCTCAGTACATCAAAATAGAAGATGGGATAAAGATTATGTCATCATTAAAAAAATTGTAGAAGAGAATATTATTGGAAAACCTTGTATGATAGAAAATCGTGTACAAGGCTCAAGGCAAGCAATGCATGGGTGGCGTGCCTATAAAATTAATGGAGGCGGTATGCTTCTTGACTGGGGTGTACATTTAGTTGATCAACTTCTTTGTATGATTGATGCATCTGTAGTGGATGTATATTCAGATTTACACTCTATCTATTCAGAAGAAGTAGATGATAACTTAAAAGTGATGCTAAAGTTTGCAAATGGTGTATCAGCGCTTATAGAAGTAGCAACAAACTGCTTTATTAATCAATCAAGATGGCATGTAATTGGGGAAGAAGGAACAGCTGTTATCAGTGATTGGAGCTGTAATGGACAGATTGTAAAACTTAATACAGAAGAAAAGATGGAATGGGCAGATGCTATTGTATATACAGAAGCAGGTCCAACACGTACTATGGCACCAAGACCTAGTGAAACCACAATAAATCTTCCCCTTCCAGAAGTAACTTCTGATTGGACTGACTACTACAAAAATATTGTAGGTGTACTAGATGGTAAAGAGAAACTTATTGTAAAACCAGAAGAATGTTTACGTGCAATGAAAGTAATTGATGCAATTTTTGAATCACATGCAAAAAAAGCAAGTGTAAGTTGTAATATCTAAAATAGAATAAAATGGTATTTTAAAACCATAAGACAAAACCAGAGAATGTAAAATTTAACTACATACTCTGGTTTTGTTTTGTACACAATGATTTTGTAGGTAAAGTGCTTATTTGTTTTAAGGTAATATTAATATTTAGAGATTCATATAAAAAAATTGTTAAATTTTTAATAAAGCCTTGAAAAATCCTTTAAAAATGGTAGAATAATGGAGTGGGAACAAAATAAATGAACGGGGCAAAAAAAGTCCCACAAGGTGATAAAATGAAAGATACCATGTTAAGACTAGAACTCATGATCCCCGAAGGTATGCAAGATTTTAAAATCAGATATAGGATTTTACAAACGATCTTAGAGAATGAGCCTATCGGGCGTAGACTTCTTGCAGGACTTACTACATATTCAGAACGAACCATACGTGCAGCAACAGACCTACTTAATAAACAAGGGCTAATAGATATAGCGCATACAGGAATGGTAGTGACAACAACTGGAAAGATGTTGTTAGATGAGTTATATGAGCCATTGCAAGCACTTAATACATTCACAACATTAGAAGGCGAGATAGAAGCATTAACTGGAGCGAAAAAGGTTACTATAGTACCAGGGGATGTGGATGATGATGAACGCGTTAAGTGGCAGCTTGGAAAAGCTGGAAGTAATTTGGTTTTAAGCTTATTAGGTGAAGATGATGTTGTAGCAATAACAGGTGGAAGTACTATTGCAAAAATGATAGAACTTATGCCAGTTAAACAAAAAGGCCCTACCTATACAACAATTATTCCAGCACGTGGAAGTATCGGAAAGCGTATGGAGTACCAAGCTAATATATTAGCGGCGGAATTTGCAAAAAAAATTAATGGAAAGTATGAAGTTTTCAATATACCAGACAATTTAAGTGCAAATTCTATAGAAACAATTAAACAAGAACCTCATATCCAAAAAATATTGCAAAAAATGGCAAAATCAGATATGATTATATTGGGTTTGGGTGATGCGATGAAAATGGCCTATAGGCGAAATGAGTCAAAAGAGGTCATAGCATTACTTGAAGAACATAGTGCTGTTGCGGAGGCCTTTAGATACTACTTTGATCAAGATGGTCATGTAATCTATAGTGCAAGCAACATTGGTTTGGATTTAGAAATGGTTAAACGTATCCAAACTAGAATAGTACTAGCAGGTGGCACTTCAAAGGGGATTGCTCTTATGGCAACACAAGATTTGCTTAAAGAAAGTTATCTTGTAATCGATGAAGGTGCTGCAAAAAAAATGATAGAGGTATCAATTCGCTAATTAGGTTTATACTAATAGAAGCGGTTTGCATATAAAAATTATTACTCATAGTTATCTTAAGGAGGATGTATCAATGGCTGTAAAAGTAGCAATTAACGGTTTTGGACGTATCGGACGTCTTGCATTTAGACAAATGTTTGGTGCTGAAGGATATGAAGTAGTAGCAATCAACGACTTAACAAATCCTAAAATGTTAGCACACTTATTAAAATATGACTCAGCTCAAGGTAGATACGCTAAAGCTGAAACAGTAGAAGCTAAAGAAGATTCAATCGTAGTAGATGGTAAAGAAATTAAAATCTACGCTGAAAGAAACGCTGCAGATCTTCCATGGGGAGAAATCGGTGTAGACGTAGTTCTTGAATGTACAGGATTCTACGTATCAAAAGCTAAATCTCAAGCACATATCGATGCAGGTGCTAAAAAAGTTGTTATCTCAGCTCCAGCTGGTAATGACCTTCCAACAGTTGTATTCGGCGTAAACGAAAACATCTTAACAGCAGATGACACAATCATCTCAGCTGCTTCATGTACAACAAACTGTTTAGCTCCAATGGCTGACACATTAAACAAATTAGCTGCAATCGAAAAAGGTTTCATGACAACTATCCATGCTTGGACAGGTGATCAAATGACACTTGACGGTCCTCACGCTAAAGGTGACTTAAGAAGAGCACGTGCTGCTGCTTGCAACATCGTTCCTAACTCAACAGGTGCTGCTAAAGCTATCGGTCTTGTTATCCCAGAATTAGCTGGTAAATTAGACGGTGCTGCACAACGTGTACCAGTTCCAACAGGTTCTTTAACAGAATTAGTTGCTGTAGTAGACGGTAAAGTAACAGCTGCAGAAGTTAATGCTGCAATGAAAGCTGCTGCTACACCATCATTCGGTTACACAGAAGAAGAATTAGTATCAACAGATATCATTGGTTGCACATACGGTTCATTATTCGATGCTACACAAACAAAAGTAACTGAACTTGGCGACAAAACTTTAGTTAAAGTTGTTTCTTGGTATGACAACGAAAACTCATACACAAGCAACATGGTTAGAACAATCAAATACTTTGCTGAACTTAGCAAATAATTTATTGTAAACAAGATCCTAAAAGGGTCCGGTCTTGTAGTTGGATTATAGGACCGGCCCCTTTTTTGTTAGATTTAAAATTAAATTCAAATACAAAAATAAAGTAGAAATTGAAAGGAGCAATACAAATGCTAAACAAAAAAACAGTTGATGATCTTCAAGGTCTTCAAGGCAAAAAAGTATTAGTACGTTGTGATTTTAACGTACCTTTAAAAGATGGTGTTATCCAAAACTACAACCGTATCGACGGTGCACTTCCAACAATCAAAAAATTATTAGAACAAGGCGCAAAAGTTATCCTTTGCTCACACCTTGGTAAACCAAAAGGAGAAGCTAAACCAGAACTTTCATTAGCTCCAGTTGCAGCTGCTCTTACAGAAAGATTAGGCGTTGAAGTTAAATTTGTTGATGATGCTGTTGTTACAGGACCAGAAACACAAAAAGTTGCTGCTGAACTTAAAGATGGCGAAGTATTATTACTTCAAAACACACGTTACAGAGCAGAAGAAACAAAATATGGTAAAGATGAAGCTGCTGTTAAATATGCAGAAGAATTAGCTGCTCTTTGCGATAACGAAGTATTCGTAAACGATGCTTTCGGTACAGCTCACCGTGCACACTGTTCAAACGTTGGTGTAACAAAATGTTGTAAAGAAAATGTAGTTGGTTACTTAATGCAAAAAGAAATCAAATTCTTAGGCGAAGCTGTAGAAAACCCAGTTTGTCCATTCGTTGCTATCCTTGGTGGAGCTAAAGTTTCTGATAAAATTGCTGTTATCAACAACCTTCTTGAAAAAGTTGATACACTTATTATCGGTGGTGGTATGGCTTATACATTCCTTAAAGCTCAAGGACAAGAAGTTGGTAACTCATTATTAGAAGAAGATAAAATGGATTACGCTTTAGAAATGGTAAAAAAAGCTGAAGAAAAAGGTGTTAAACTCCTTCTTCCAGTTGACCACTTAGTAGGTAAAGAATTCTCTAATGATACAGAAAAAGCTGTAGTAGAAACAATCGAAGCTGGTTGGTCAGGATTTGATATCGGACCAAAAACAATCGAACTTTACAAAGATGCTTTAGCTGGTGCTAAAACAGTTGTATGGAATGGACCAATGGGTGTATTCGAATTCGAAAACTTCGCAGCAGGTACTCTTGCAGTATGTGATGCAGTAGCTAACCTTGAAGATGCTACAACAGTAGTTGGTGGAGGAGACTCTGTAAATGCTGTTAAACGTCTTGGTTTCGCAGATAAAATGAGCCACATTTCAACAGGTGGTGGTGCATCATTAGAGTTCTTAGAAGGTAAAGAACTTCCAGGTGTTGCTGCAGCTGATAACAAAGGTTGCGGATGCAACTGTGGATGTCACTAATCCCGGTTTAATTCAATAAAATTAAATTATTAATTAATAGTTTAATGGGTATACGAGTACTCTACCTCCATTTGGGGCTAGAGTATTCGTCGCCTATATTCGTAAATAGAAAATTTTTACTTTCCTAATAAAAAATAAAGGTCACATAGTACCTAAAAAGGAGATTACTTATGCGTAAAAAAATCGTTGCTGGTAACTGGAAAATGAACATGACTCCAGCTAAAGCTGTAGAACTTATTGATTCACTTAAAAATGAAATTAACACAAATGAAGTAGATGTAGTAGTATGTCCTCCATTCGTATGCCTTCCAGCTGTACTTGAAGCTGTAAAAGGTACAAATATTCAAGTAGGTGCTCAAAACATGCACTTCGAAGAAAACGGTGCTTACACAGGCGAAATCGCTCCAAGCATGTTAGTAGAACTTGGTGTTAAATATGTTGTAATTGGTCACTCAGAAAGAAGACAATACTTCGCTGAAACTGATCAAACAGTTAACAAAAAAACATTAAAAGCTTTAGAACATGGCTTAGTACCAGTTGTATGTGTTGGTGAAAGTTTAGAAGATAGACAACAAGGTGTAACAATTGACTTAGTTCGTCTTCAAACAAAAATTGCTCTTAAAGATGTAACAGCAGAAGATGCTAAAAAAGTTGTTATTGCATACGAACCAATCTGGGCTATCGGAACAGGTATGACAGCTACTTCAGCTCAAGCAGAAGAAGTATGTGCAGCAATCAGACAAGTAATTGCAGAAGTATACAGCCAAGAAGTTGCAGACGAAGTACGTGTACAATACGGCGGTTCTGTAAACGGTGGTAACGCTAACGAGTTATTCAACATGGGTAACATCGATGGTGGTTTAGTAGGTGGAGCAAGTCTTAAACCAGAATTCGCTTCAATCGTTAACTACAAATAAGACTCTCTCTTAGAAGGAGATTTAACATGGATAAACAAACAACTTTACTCCTTATCCTTGATGGATTTGGACTTAATGACTTAAAAGAAGGCAATGCGATTGCAAATGCTAATAAACCAAATATTGATGCGATTATGGCAAAATATCCTACAGTACCAGGCTACGCAAGTGGTATGGCAGTAGGTCTTCCAGATGGACAAATGGGTAACTCAGAAGTAGGTCACCTTAACATGGGCGCTGGACGTATCGTATATCAAGAACTTACACGTATCACTAAAGCAATTGCAGACGGAGATTTCTTCGAAAACAAAGCTTTAGCAGGTGCTATGGAAAATGCAAAAAACAATGATAAAGCCCTTCACTTATTTGGACTTTTATCAGATGGTGGGGTACACAGCCATATTAATCATCTTTATGGTCTTTTAGAAATGGCTAAAAAGTTTGGTCTTTCAAAAGTATACGTACATGTATTCTTAGATGGTCGTGATACACCTCCAGCTTCAGGTAAAGACTTTACAGCTTCACTTGTAGCAAAAATGGAAGAAATCGGTGTAGGTGAAATTGCTACAGTATCTGGTCGTTACTATGCTATGGACCGTGACAATAGATGGGATCGTGTTGAAAAAGCATACGATGCAATCGTTAACGGTAAAGGTGAAGTAGCCACTGATGCAGTAGGTGCTATTGCTGATTCTTATGCTAAAGAAGTAAACGACGAATTCGTGCTTCCAACAGTAATCACAAAAGATGGTGCTCCAGTAGCAAAAGTAGAAGAAGGCGATTCAGTAATTTTCTTCAACTTCCGTCCTGACCGTGCGCGTGAAATGACTCGTGCATTCTGTGATGATGAATTTAAAGGATTCGAAAGAAATAGAGTGAAAACTCACTTTGTAACTTTCACACAATACGATATCACTATTCCAAATAAAGAAGTAGCGTTTACACCACAAACACTTACTAATACATTTGGTGAATATCTTGCAAACCAAGGTAAATCACAACTTCGTATTGCTGAAACAGAAAAGTATGCTCACGTTACATTCTTCTTCAACGGCGGTGTAGAAGAACCATATGAAAATGAAGACCGCGTATTAGTAGCTTCTCCAAAAGTTGCAACTTACGACCTTCAACCAGAAATGAGTGTATTTGAAGTATCTACTAAATTAGAAGATGCCATTCGTTCACATAAATACGATATGATTATCTGTAACTTTGCTAACCCAGATATGGTTGGTCATACAGGGGATATGGCTGCAGCAATTCGTGCAATCGAAGCTGTAGATAAAGCAGTAGGCGATGTAATTCGTGCTATTGAAGAAACAAATGGTTATGCATTTATCTGTGCTGACCATGGTAATGCAGAACAAATGGAAGACTATGAAACTCATGGAGCTTTCACAGCACATACTACTAACCCAGTACCATTTGTACTTGTAAACTACAAAGAAGGTGTGACACTTAAAGAAGGCGGTAAGCTTGCTGATATCGCACCAACATTACTTGAAATGATGGGTATGGAACAACCAGCAGAAATGAATGGTGAGTCTTTACTCGTTAAATAATGAAGGAGTGGACTAAGAAGGAGTACTAGAAATTACTTCTTCTTCCACACACTTCATTCCACTTTTAGAGAATTCTTATTTGATGAAATTCTTACTAAAAGTTACATAGGTGTGTTCCGGATAAAGTATCTTCTAGCACATACCTAACTGCACTTATCTCTTAAAGAATTTAAAGATTAAAAACTGATTAGAGAAGGTGTGAAATCTTAAATAACTAACAAACCTCTTAAACTTATTGGAGGCTTTAAGTAATTAAAGACTCTAATGAAAAAGAGGAGTCTGGAATTGACTCGAAATTTACAAAATATGAACCCAATTTGAACTGCTTGAAACGAGTAGTACATAAATGTAGCTAGTAGTATGTACAAAGAATGCGTAAATAGCATAAAGGTGTATGTAAGTCTATCTAGATGCTTAATCTTTAAGAGTGAGAGGGAGTATGGCCCCAAACATTGGCGAAGAGGTAATATCTTGATAAGATTACTTGGATAAGTATAGTGACTTTTAGATGAATAAGGTTCATAGTAATCCATATTAAAAGGTAAATAAGATTAAACTTTATGGGCGGATAAAGTTTAATAGTGAGAAGAAAAAATGTAATTTTGCATAATGCAAGAAAAGATTTCGTATGATTTACATGAAAAGAGGAAACAATAATTCTCGAGAATTCATGTAGGCCGAAAGGAGTCATATGCATATGAAAGGTTACATTGAGATTTTAGATGTATTTGCAAGAGAAGTACTAGATTCTAGAGCAAATCCAACAGTTGAGGTAGAAGTTGTTGTAGAAGGAGATTACGTTGGGCGCGCCATCGTACCTTCTGGAGCTTCTACAGGAGAACTAGAAGCCATTGAGCTTCGTGATGGAGATAAATCTAGATATTTAGGTAAAGGTGTGCAACAAGCTGTTAAGAATGTTAACGACATCATTGCAGAAGAAGTTATAGGTATGAATGCCCTTGATCAAGCTGCAATAGATAAAGTAATGATAGACTTAGATGGTACACCAAACAAGAGTAAATTAGGTGCAAATGCTATAC
Source organism: Holtiella tumoricola (assembly GCF_027857615.1). Taxonomy (NCBI): domain Bacteria; kingdom Bacillati; phylum Bacillota; class Clostridia; order Lachnospirales; family Cellulosilyticaceae; genus Holtiella; species Holtiella tumoricola. Next base: position 54,348 of record NZ_JAQIFT010000057.1, on the reverse strand, counting down.
TAGGTGTTTCTATGGCAGTGGCAAAAGCAGCTGCAAAAGCACAAAGCATGCCTCTTTATCAATACCTAGGTGGGGTTAATGCAAAAGTGTTACCTGTACCTATGATGAACATCTTAAATGGTGGCGAACACGCAGACAATACAGTTGACCTTCAAGAATTTATGATTATGCCTGTAGGGGCAACTTCCTTTAAAGAAGCACTTCGTATGTGTGCTGAGATATATCACACACTTAAAAAAGTACTTAATGATAAAGGTTTAGCTACAGGTGTAGGTGATGAAGGTGGTTTCGCACCTGACCTTGCAACTTCAGAAGAAGTCCTCACTCTTATTGTAGAAGCAATTTCAGAAGCTGGTTATAAACCAGGTGAAGAAGTACGTATTGCTATGGATGGTGCTGCATCTGAACTTTATAATGATGCAGACGGTAAATACTATTTCAAAGGCGAAAGCAAGATGAAAGGAACAGAAATTGTTCGTACATCTGAAGAAATGGTAGATTACTATGAAAACCTTGTAAACCAATTCCCTATTATCTCTATTGAAGATGGGTTAGGTGAAAAAGACTGGGATGGCTGGGCACTTCTTAGTGAACGTCTAGGAAACCGTATACAGCTTGTAGGGGACGACTTATTCGTAACCAACACTAAAATCCTTGAAAAAGGTATTCAAAAGAAAGTGGGCAACTCTATTCTTATTAAAGTTAATCAAATCGGTACACTTACCGAAACCTTTAATGCTATTGAAATGGCAAACCGTGCAGGCTATACAGCAGTTGTATCACATCGTTCTGGAGAATCAGAGGATTCTACAATTGCAGATATCGTAGTAGCTGTAAATGCAGGTCAAATTAAGACTGGTGCGCCAGCACGTTCTGACCGTACTGCAAAATACAATCAACTTCTTCGTATTGAAGAAGAACTAGATGAAGTAGCAGAATATAGAGGTCTTCGTTCTTTCTTTAATCTCACTAGATAACACTGACACTCTTAAGACGAAGACTTAGTTTTATAAGTTTATGATTTAAAATGCGACGAATAGTAAGTAAGCCTAAAAGTAACAATACTTTTAGGCTTATTTTTTTTGATGGTTGTGGTGGGTTATAAATTCAACTATAATAAAATTATAAACAATTAAACACAAAAGAGGAGTGCAATCATGAAGTTTTCAGAGTTTAAATATGAAAGACCAGATTTCGAGGCTTTTAAAGCACAATTAAAAGTAATGATTGAAGAGGTAAAAAATGCTACAAGTAGCGAAGAGCAGATTATTAAAATTAAAAATGCTCATCGCTATATTAATGAAATGTATACAAGTAGTGATTTAGCAACGATTCGTCATTCTATAAATACAAAAGATGAATTTTATGAAGGAGAGAGTGAATATTGGGATGAATATATGCCTCTCTACATTGAACAATTACAAGAACTAGAAAAAGTACTTTTACATTCTCCTTATAGAAAAGAATTAGAAGAAGCATTCAGTAAACAATACTTTGATATAATGGAAAATAGTGAAAAAACATTCTCTAATGCTATATTACAAGAAATGCAGGAAGAGAATAAATTAGTGACAGAGTATAATAAACTTATTGCATCAGCAGCTATTGAATTTGAAGGTGGAACATACAACTTATCAGGTATGCGTCCATTTATGATTGCAAAAGATAGAGAGACTCGTAGACATGCAAGTGAAGCTTGTTATAAATTCTTTGAAGAAAATGAAGAACGTTTTGATACACTTTTTGATAAGCTTGTTAAAGTACGCGACCAAAAAGCTAAAAAACTTGGCTTTAAAAACTACGTAGAATATGGTTATCATATGATGAACCGTACAGACTATAATCAAGATATGGTTAAAACCTTCAGAAAGCAAGTTTTAGAGGAGATTGTACCTGTAGCCAATAAATTATACGAAAAACAAGCAAAAAGGCTAGGACTAGCTAAGCTTAGCTATTACGACATAGACTTCGTATTTGAAACAGGAAATGCAACACCACAAGGAGATGCACATTTCATTTTAGAAAATGGTAAGAAAATGTATAGTGAGCTTTCTCCTGAAACAAAAGAATTCTTTGAATTCATGACAACAAATGAACTTCTTGATTTAGAAACAAAACCAGGAAAACAAGCAGGTGGATACTGTACACTTATTTCTTCTTATAAAGCGCCATTTATCTTCTCTAACTTCAATGGAACATCAGGAGATGTAGATGTACTTACCCATGAAGCTGGGCATGCATTCCAAGTATATAACTCTCGTTGGATTGATGTGCCAGGGCTATTCTTCCCAACTTATGAGAGCTGTGAAATTCACTCAATGAGTATGGAATTTATCACATGGCCATGGATGGAAAACTTCTTTGGTAAAGATGTAGATAAATACAAATATGAACATTTAAGTAGTGCTGTGAAATTTATACCATATGGTGTAGTAGTAGATGAATTCCAACATATCATTTATGAGAATCCAGAAATGACACCAGATGAACGTAAAGCAGTATGGCGCAAATTAGAAAAGCAATATTTACCACATAAAGATTATACAGGATGTGATATTTTAGACCGCGGTACTTGGTGGTTTAAACAAGGGCATATTTTTGCATCACCATTTTACTATATTGACTATACGCTTGCTCAAATTTGTGCGCTCCAATTCTGGAAGAAGATGAATGAAGACCGCACAAAAGGTTGGGAGGATTATCTTAAAATTTGTAAGGTTGGAGGAACAATGTCATTCTTACAAATTGTGGAATTAGGTGGCTTAATTTCACCATTTGCTGATGGCTGTGTAAAGAGTGTTATTGGGGACATTGAAAGCTATTTAATGGCAATTGATGACAGTAAATTGTAAGAAAAGCGTGATATATCATTTATTGCAATTTAAACAAGCCTATGCTATGATAGGAGTAGCGTAAAACGTATGAAGGTAAGAAGGAGGCAAAACCATGGATATTCTAAGAATGGTTCTTACAGGTATTTATGTGCTAGCTGCACTTGCTATTATTGTTGTTGTATTACTTCAAGAAGGTAAATCAGCAGGTCTTGGTTCAGCATTCGCAACAAACCAAGAGAGTTACTGGAACAAGAATAAAAAGCATACTTTAGAAGGCAAATTTGAGACTTGGACAAAGGTTACTGCAGGTATCTTTGTTGTATTAGCAATTGCTTTAACACTCATCTAATATATTCAATACGTTGTATATAAAAGGGCTCCCTTGTGGGGCTCTTTTTTTATAGCTAAATATATTACTCAAATTTATGTTATAGGAAATAAAAATATTTTATTATTTATTTGAAATAGATGTGGTGAGTATTTCTACTGATTTTACAAGGGTGTAGGATACTATAGACAAATAAATATGATTTGAGATCTTATTAGTTTAAAATAATTAGAAGAAATTTTTTATATAAGTTAATAAAGATGCGAAAATTGTAGATTTAGTATATAATAGATTAAAGGGGAAAGTTTGTGCAATATAAAAGATGATAGAGAAATCATATAGAGTGGAGGGGTTTAGTATGAAACAACCAATTGCAATTACAATAAATAGAGAATTTGGTAGTGGTGGTAGACTAGTAGGAGAAAAATTAGCAGAAGCTTTAGGGATGAAATTTGTTGACCGCTTAATTTTAACAGAGGCAGCTAAACTTATGGGTGTTACGGAAGAACATCTTAAAGGATTTGATGAAAAGGCACCATCTATTTGGCAAACTTCAAGTATTAATATGGGAAGTTATCATGGAATGGCTGTGCCATGTTATTTCTACAGTTTAACCAATAATGACTTATATGTGACTCAAGTGAATTTAATAGAAAAAATGGCTAAAGAATCTTCATGTGTATTCATAGGAAGGTGTGCTAATGTTGTATTAGAAGATCATCCTCAAAAACTATCTATATTTTTACATGCAGATAAAGAATTTAAAAAGGCTATGATTCGTGATGTATATCATTTTACTAAAGCTGACAATATAGAAAAAGAAATGAAACGTGTAGATAAAGAGCGTTCAAATTACTATAGTAACTATACTGGCTTTAAATGGCATGATGCGACCCAATATGATTTAACCATTGATACAGGAGAATTAGGAATTGATCATACTGTTAAATTAATTCAGACTTATATTCAAATGAAATTTGGTGAATAGAGTTGAATAGAGAAGGCACAAAATAGGGAGTGTAAAGCACTCCCTTTATTTTTTTGTACAATAAAAGGTATAATAAATAAAATAAATTGTATAATGGAGTGTAATAAAAATTAGTATAGATGTTAAAAATAATATATAATAAGCTTTAAAAGTAAATGGAAGAGGTGAAATAATGGCAAAGAAAGATTATGATACGGTTTATGAAACGCGTAAACAAAAAATAATAGAATTTATAGGGTTACCACAATATCAACCCCTTAAGATCAAAGAATTCATGATGTTCTTTCATGTATCACAAGAGGATAGAGCAATACTAGAAAGAATCTTAGATGAACTTATCAAGGAAGGTAAGTTAATTCGTAATAAACGTGGTAAGTTTGTCGTTCCAAAAACATTAAATTTAATGACAGGTGTTTTTACGGGTCATGCTAAAGGCTTCGGATTCGTTACTGTTGAAGGAGAAGAAAAAGATATCTTTATTCCTGCAAGCTGTGTAAATGGTGCCTTACACAAAGATACAGTTATGTGCCGTATTACAAAGCCAGCAGTAGGTGATAAACGTGTTGAGGGTGAAATCATCAAGATCATTGAGCGTGGGCCACAATGTATCGTAGGAAGATATGAAGAAAGTCAAAACTTTGGTTTTGTTATTGCAGATGAAAGCAAATATGCTAGAGATATTTTTATACCAAGAAAGTACTCTAAAGGGGCAGTAACAGGTCATAAAGTATTAGTAGAAATCATTGACTGGGCAGAAGAAAAACGTAATCCAGAAGGGAAAATAGTGTCGATCTTAGGACATATGAATGATCCTGGAGTAGATATTTTATCTGTTATTTATCAATTTGATCTACCAACAGAGTTCCCAGATGAAGTCATGAAAGAAATTGAAGATATCCCAGCTGAAGTTACAGACAGAGATAAAAAAGGACGAAAAGACCTTCGTCATGTACCGATGGTTACAATAGACGGTGAAGATGCAAAAGACTTAGATGATGCTATCTCAATTCGTAAATTAGACAATGGTAGATTTGAACTTGGTGTACACATTGCAGACGTTACACACTATGTACAAGAAAAATCCCCATTAGACAAAGAGGCATTAGAAAGAGGAACAAGTATTTACCTTGTAGATCGTGTAATACCAATGCTTCCACATAAATTAAGTAATGGTATTTGTTCTCTTAATGCAGGGGTAGACCGTTTAGCCTTAAGTTGCTTAATGGAAGTAGATGCAAATGGTCATGTTCAAAGTCATGAAATTGCTGAAACTGTTATTAAGATTGACGAGCGCATGAGCTATACCCAAGTAAAGAAAATCTTAATGGATCATGATGAAGAGCTAGTTACAAGATATAAAGACTTTGTACCTATGTTTGAAACAATGGAAGAATTAGCGGCAATACTTCGTGATAAGCGTATGAAACGTGGTGCAGTAGACTTTGACTTTGAAGAAACTAAAGTCATTCTAGACAGAGAAGGTCATCCAATAGATATTAAACCTTATGATAGAAACGTAGCAACACGTATTATCGAAGAGTTCATGTTACTTTGTAACGAAACTATTGCAGAAGACTACTTCTGGCAAGAAAAGCCATTTGTATATCGTACTCATGATGACCCAGATCCAGAGAAAATAGAAGCACTTAATGAATTCTTAAATAACTTTGGCTACACCATGAAGGGGCAGAATAAAACCCATCCAAAAGATATGCAAAAAGTTTTGGATATGATTGATGGGACACCAGAAGAAAATATCATCAGTAGATTATTACTTCGCTCTATGAAGCAAGCACGTTATAGTGGAGAATGTACAGGTCACTTTGGTTTAGCAGCTAAGTACTACTGTCATTTTACATCTCCAATTAGACGTTATCCTGACCTTCAAATTCACCGTATTATTAAGTACAACTTACATGGTAAAATGCAAGGTGAAAAAGAGAAGAGAATGTTTGATCATGTAGATGCAGTTTCTAAACAAGCTTCATTACGTGAAAGAAGAGCAGAAGAAGCAGAACGTGAAACCATTAAACTTAAAAAATCTGAATATATGGAACGCTTTATTGGAGAAGTATTTGAAGGTGTTATTACAGGAACAACTTCTTGGGGTATTTATGTTGAACTTCCTAATACAGTAGAGGGACTTGTACATGTAAGTGAGATGGATGATGATTACTATATTTATGATGAACCAGGTCATAGATGGATTGGTGAACATACTAAGAAAGTTTATCGTCTTGGTGATAGTGTAAAAGTTGAAGTTTTAAGTACAAATCGTTTAACAAGAACAGTTGATTTTAGATTTGCAGATGATGATTTTGAAGAACAAGACTTTACAGAAAATAATGTAGAGGAATAAGAATAGTCTCAAATGAATAAGCAATACAAAAACGTGCAAAATATATAGCGTTGCACGTTTTTATTTTTGAAATGATATTTGAAATGATATAAAGATAAAACTTAATTGGAATAAAAAATTTAAATTTTATAACATGAAAATATCAAAAAGTAAGAATACTAAAATTAAGGAAGTCACAAAAAAGGCATATAAGTTTTTAACTAAGTCAAAAGAAGATTAAAGTGAAGTATAAATTGGTGTATTATTCATTAAATCATTGACTTTATGAAAACCATCTATTAATATAAAATACGTGTGTTAACAGATGAATTATGTCGACAAATGTAGATTGAATATAAATTTTACAACATTACAACAAATGAGGTGCGAATAAATGGGAATTAGATTAGAAAATCTAGTAGTAAAGTTCGGAGATTTTACTGCTATTAACGACTTAACTATCCAGATTCCAAAAGGTAAATTGATTTCACTACTTGGACCATCAGGGTGTGGAAAGTCTACAACACTTTTCACAATTTGTGGTATTCATAAACCAGCAGGTGGAAAGATTTATTTTGGTGAACGTGAAGTAACAGGTCTTGAACCAGAAAAATTAGGTATTGGCCTTGTATTCCAAAACTATGCGCTTTACCCACATATGACAATTAGAGAGAATATCTTATTCCCTCTTAAAAACTTAAAATGGGATAAAGCAGAAGCGGAAAAACGTGTAGTTGAAGTAGCAAAAATTGTAAAGATTGATGGTCTTTTAGATCGTAAACCAGGTCAACTTTCAGGTGGTCAGCAACAACGTGTAGCGATTGCACGTGCGCTTGCAAAAAAACCAGAAAATCTTTTGCTTGATGAACCACTTTCAAATTTAGATACAAAACTTCGTGTTGAAACACGTCAAGAAATTCGTCGTATTCAACAAGAAACAGGCGTAACAGCAATTTTCGTAACTCATGATCAAGAAGAAGCAATGAGTATTTCAGATCAAATCATCTTAATGAAAGATGGTAAGATTCAACAAGTATCAACACCAACAGAAATCTATATGAATCCATGTAATAAATTTGTTGCATCATTCATTGGTAGCCCAGCTATGAACTTTATTAGACTTAATGTTAAAGATGGTTCAGCACAAGTTGAAGATTGTATATTTAACGGACTTCCAACAAATAAGAAAACAGTTGACTTAGGCTTTAGAGCAGAAGATATGGAAGTTAGCGTACAAGGATTTGATACAATTGTAGAAACAGTAGAAGTTTTAGGTCGTGAAAGACTTCTTACTTTAAATCATAAAGGTGATACTTTTAAAATGCTTGTTGATAAAGAGTTTATGATTGAAGAAGGTAGCACGCTTAAAATAAGACCTAAAGTTGGAAAAGCTTATGTATTTGATACTGAAACAGAGGAGTTCATTACAAAATGCTAAAAAATAAAGGAACTAAAAGTTATAAAGGCTATCTCTATTTATTACCAGCCCTTGTGATTTTAGGTGTATTTGTATTTTATCCTATTATCAATGCAATCGTTTTTAGCTTTGATGAAACAAAAGCATCTGGTTATGTATTTGGGTTTGGTAGTTATGGATATTTATTTAAAGATAAAAGATTTATTCAATCTCTTATTAATACGGTAATATATGCAGCAATCGTACCACTTTTATCAGTTGGATTATCTTTACTTCTTGCTAACGCTTTAGCAAATTTAAAGAATGAAAAAGTAAAAGGTATGTTCCAAAGTATTTACTTTTTACCATATGTAACAAGCCTTGTAGCCATAGGGGTTGTATGGTCATGGCTCTTTAATAGTCAATATGGTATTATTAACTACTTATTAGGATTTATTGGTATCGATCCTATTAATTGGTTAACAGATCCAAACTGGGCAATGCCAGCTTTAGTTATTTTCGCTGTATGGAAAAGCTTAGCATTCAATACTCTTATTTTAACAACAGGTATTGCATCTATTAATCCACAGTATTATCAAGCAGCTAAAATTGACCAAGCTACAAATAGTACAATCTTTAGAAAAATCACTATACCATTAGTATCTCCAATTATTCTTTATACTTATATTATTAGCTTAATTGCTGGTTTTAAAGTATATACAGAAGTGTATGTTCTCTTTAATGGACGTACATTAAACGGTCGTGTATCTACAGTTGTAATGTATATTATTGATAGATTCTATGGGGATCAAGACTTCCCTCTTGCATTTGCTGCAGCGGTAGTGTTACTGCTTATTATTTTAACAGTTACATTTGTCCAAAGAACAATTGCAAAAAATAAAGTCCATTACTAAAAGGAGAACGCTATGGAAAAGAAAATGAACATCAAAGTAGCATTAAAATATTTTCTACTTACAATCTTTGCTATTGTAACGTTATTTCCATTCTATTGGATGATAGCGTCCTCACTAAAATCAGGGTTTGAAGTTATTCAAACACCACCTACTATTGTTCCAGAACAATTTATGTGGGAAAACTATAGTGTTGCTTTAACAATGGCTCCATTTGGGAGATATTTTATCAATACATTGATTGTAACAGCATTAAGCATTGTGAGTTCTGTAATTATTGCAATTTTATCAGCTTTTGCCTTTTCACATCTTGAGTTCAAAGGAAGAGATCTTATATTCTCTCTTTTCTTAGCATCAATGATGATTCCGGGTGAAGTATTAATTATTACTAACTTTAAAACAATCTCTGCGTTAAAATGGATGGATACGTATCAAGCATTAGTTGTACCATACATGGCAAACGTACTTTATATCTATATGTTAAGAGAGTTCTTCTTAAAGATTCCAAAACAGCTTTACTTTGCAGCTAAAGTAGATGGGGCTAACGATTGGAAATTCTTATGGAGAATTATGGTGCCAATGGCTAAAGGTTCAATCATTACAATTTGTATTCTTGTAGGGATTAACTCATGGAACTCATTCTTATGGCCACTTCTTGTAACAAATAAAGAGAGCATGCGTCTGCTTTCAAATGGTCTTACAGCTTTCCAATCAGATGCAGGTAATCGTTATGAGTTATTAATGGCGGCATCAACTATTATCACTCTACCAGTTATGATTGCGTATATATTCCTTCATAAGAAAATTATGAATGGTATTACTGTAGGTGGGGTTAAAGGATAAGATTTATATAAATTTATATAAATGGATAAACATAATATTATTATGAGGTGAAACAAATGAAAACAAAAGTATTCGCATCTGCTATGGCAGCACTTATGGCAGTTTCAGCTTTAACAGGTTGTTCAAATGGAAACACAAATGATGCTGGCACACCAGCTCCAGACAAAGTTGTTGTAGAATTACCAGAAATGACAGAGCCAGTTTCAATTGAAATGTGGCATTATATGACAGGTAAACAACAAGAAGCACTTCAAGCAATTATTGATGAATTCAATGCAACAAACGATATGAATATCACAGTAACAGCAGTACCACAAGGTAAAATTGGTGATATGAACAAAAAAGTTATTGCTGCAGAACAATCAAATACTTTACCAGCAATTATTAACGTATATCCAGACTTAGCAACAGGTCTTATTGCAAATGGCAATATCTATGATATGGCTGCTTTTGCAACTCATCCAGAAGTAGGTATTTTACCAGACCTTCAAAATGACTTTGTAGAAGCTTTCGTAAGTGAAGTTGCTCAATGGGAAGAAGGCAAACTTTATGGTATGCCAATGACAAAATCAACAGAAGTTATATACGTAAATAAAACTTTACTTGAAAAAATCGGCTATACTGTAGAAGATATTCAAGGTATGACAATGGAAAAATTAGCTGAAGTATCAAAAGCAGCTAAAGAACAACTTGGTATTGCAGGATTTGGTTTCGATAGTGGATCAAATGGTTTTATCTCAACACTTAAAGAAGAAGGTGTAGATTTCGTACAACTTGATGGAACAATTAATGTTGATAATGAATGGGTAAGAACATTCATGGACTTCTACAAAGAACAAGTTCAAAATGGTTACTTCCGTGTACCAGGTGAAGATGGATTCTTATCAGGTCCATTCTCTAACCAACAAGTATTAATGTACCAAGGATCATCAGCTGGTGCATCATTCATTGATACAAACGGTCAATTCGAAATGGTAGCTGTAGAACCAGCATACTTCGATGGAAAAGATAAAGCTGTTATCCAACAAGGTGGTTCATTATTCATCACAAATGACGTATCATTACAAGAACAATATGCAGCATACGAATTTATTAAATTCGCTACAAGCACAGAAAATACAGCAGAATTTGCAACAGCAACAGGTTATCTTCCAGTTCGTAAATCAGCAGCTGATACACAAATTATCAAAGATATCTTAGCTGATCCAGCAGCAAACTATGCAAAAGTTTATCCAGTAGCACAATTAGCATTAGAATATGCTTATTACACACCAGCTATCAACAATGCTCAATCTGCACGTAACACAATTCAAGAAAAATTTGAAGCTTACGTAACAGGTAACATTGCAGATATGGATACATTCATTCAAGAATCTGTATCAGAAGTTGGTACATCAATTCAACGTCAATAATTATAGAAAAGCCACAAGCCTTTGAAATATCAAGGTTTGTGGCTTTTGTTTTTGTAGTGTGGTACTGAAATGGCACTAATTAATACTGATTGTGAATAAAGTTCTTTCAAGTATTACAATGACACTTATACAATCTATATAATATAAACTAATAGGTAGAATAGTAATTAAATTCTTGCCATAAATATCTACTATGGTATACTATGGATATAGCACTTCATAAAACTAACAGGAGTACATATGTTTAACGAGCATCTATATCATGGAACTGGACGAGAACGTGGTGATAGAATGCTTTCAAATCAAATGATGGAAGTATCAGTAGGAGAACATCATTGGCTAGGAGATGGAAGTTATTTCTTTGATGAGCAGCTTTATGCATATAAATGGATTTCTGATATGTATAAAAATAAATTTCGTCAACAACCACAGAATAAAAATTTAATAGAAAACTACTCTATTTTAGATGCCCACATAAAAGTTGAAAAAAAGAGATTACTAGATTTAAGTAAAGCAGAGTATAAAATGATGTTTGATCAGGTATATACGTTAATGCATAAGCATCAAGAGTATAGCAATACCTTTGATAAAGTAGCAATAGCAGATGGTATAGTGATAAACTATATGTTTAATAACTTAGGATTTGATGAAGATTTTGATGTAGTATCAGCATTATTTATACAGAATTCTAGAAATTATAGCGCTGTTGGTACACGCTTAGGTTATATGCCACAAAAACAATTTTGTATTAAAAATTTAAATGTTATTGATGTAATTGAGGAAGTTAACTATATAGATAGTATTCCAAGTTTTCAACAGCAATTGAGTAATCTTTATTACAATGGGGCAGAGCAATCTTTTAATAAAGTTAAGAGGCCAAAACGCAGAGGAACACATATTCCTAAAAAGGGGTATGTAGTGATTAAATAAATTGCTATAAGGCAATAATTCAATAGATGTATAGAGTAGCGAGGAGGAGATAGTATGGATTTAGAAAAAAGAATGCGAGCGATAGAGGAACATTTTAAAAACTTAAGTATTGAAGAGTTTGAAAATAATCTCATAGAAGCTGGTATAGCTAGGATAAAACCAACTATGGAGTCAGGCATGCGAATGGTAACAGAGCAGGAACTATACTTTAATCATAAAGAAAGATATGCAAGTTTAGGAGACAATGATTTAAATGTTTATTCACTTACATATCAAAATGAGGTAGCTTAATGAATCAGTCATCAAACATAATAAGTAAGCTTAGATTTATTAATTATGTAGTAAATAAAGTTGAATTTTATATGAATCCTGAGTTCGAAGGGGATTGTGCCACATTAGACTTTAAAGTAGATAAAGAAATAGCATTTTTAGAAGATGCTGAGAATACTACTTTAGTAACATTAAAGGCAGATATTTTCCCTAATGCATCTAAACAAAACTATCCTTTTAGTATGAAGTTAGAAATTACAGGATTCTTTGAGATTGAAAATGGGACATCAGATTATGAAGCAAGAATCTTAGCTGAAAAGAATGCTATTTCAATACTATTCCCATATTTAAGAGCAATGGTAACAACATATAGTTGTAATGCTAATGTTGAGCCCATTATAATTCCACCAATTAATATTCATAAGTTAGTAGAAAACAATTAAAAGAGGCTATTAAGTCTCTTTTTTTTATGTATCCAATTGAGCAGCAACTTCTTCATGTTTACTAGGATACAAGTGGATATAGGCAGTCAATATAGAGGAATTTTTTATATCAGAATGGTTTCGAACTAAATAGTGTAAGGATTAGAATGTTGCTCCTATTTTTGTTTAAATACTGATTTAATAGTAAAAATAAGTAAGATAATATATACTTAAGTTTAATATTATAATAATTTGTAAGAGGTGAATATATGAACAGAGAAGAATTAGGGTTTTCAATAAAAATGGGCGGACAAGATGAGGTTGATGCTAGACTATTTGCTGATATATTAAACGGAGTATTAGATTTAAGTTTATTGATAGCAAAGGATCAAGGGGATAGTAGTGATTTCAATATAGTAGTAAAAGACACTCAAAAAGGTAGCTTTATAATTGAGTTAATGTCACAAGTAAGTTTTGACCCTAATTTATTTAACATGCAGAATATGCAATACATGAAAACTATATTAGATATGATAGTGACATTTTTTAATATAAAAAAGCATCTAAAAGGGGACAAGCCTAAGAAAGTGGAAAGTAGTGATGAAATGATATCTATACAGAATATGGAAAACTGCACGATAAATGTTACAAAAAATGAATATAATCTTTATGCAGAAGCAGGTGATAAAATGATAGCTCAGATGTTTCCTAATTATAATAAGGGAGAATTTGTTATTACATATGATAGTGAACCTAAACTATGTGTAAAAAGTAATGAAATTATATATATGAAAGAAGAAATAGATCTGGAGCCATTTGAAGATTATAGAGAGATAGAAAATATCCCTAATTTATGGTTACATATTAAAAAACCAGATTTTATAGGAAATTCTAAATGGGATTTTGTATATAGTACACATAAATCTAGTAAAACTATAGGAGCTACTATTGAGGATAAGGCTTTCTTAAATCTAGTAAAAAATGGAGAAGTAAATATAAATGCTAAAACATCTATTCTAGCTAAGGTACATATTGTTACTCATATTAATGAATTAAATGAAATTATAAATGAGAAATTTTCAGTAGTAGAAGTACTAGAAATAAAAAATTCTACAGGGCATACTCAATTAGGTATATAATTATGTAAAAAGAATAATAGTTTACAAGGAGGAAATATTCAGTGAAGAGATTTTTAAATCTTGTATTTATTGGAGGAATTATTATATCCTCAGTAGCATTTGCGGATATGGAAAAAAATTTTTACATATATGTGATGGCTATGTATTTAAGTAGTATGAGTGCAATATTACTTTGTATCATGAATAAACAAGATGGGAAAGAATTAATAAAGGACGAATTATTTAGAGCAACTGAATCTGTTATAACAAGTATTGCACCTGTAATTTTACTTGGGCAAGATATATTAACAGAACAAATTATTGAGCCAGCAATTATCAATATGCTAATAATATTATCAATATATTCTATATATTGGGTTAGTAAGAAAGCATTCTGGAAATTATTTGAAAGGGTTGGAATATGGGCAATTTTGACGTATTACATTGTGCCTTTTAGTATATCAACAATTTTAGTTATGTTACGGTGGAATATACTTATAATAGTAGGAATAGGAACAATGATATGGGGAAATATGGTGTTTAATGTGTGGAATAAGGAGAAATGGACAAATAAGTTTTTTAAATAAAATATCATTTTGTGTACTAGAGTTAAAAAAGGAGATGCATTAAGCATCTCCTTTTTTTAGTTGATCTAATTGAGTAGCTACTTCTTCGTGCTTGTTAGGATACAAGTGACTATAGGTATCCAATATAGTTTGGATCTTCTCATGTCCTAGACGTTCTGAAATAAGTATAATATTAATTCCCACATCGATTAAGAGTGAACCGTGTGAATGGCATATGTCATACACACGGTTTGTTTTTATTAAGGAATAATAGAGTTGTGATTTTAAATATAGATAGAGTATTTTATAGAAAGTTTTTAACAAAAGTAGGTATTTTAAGCGGAAGTTTTACAAATAATATTATTATAAATTAGAGCGATTGGTAATCACTACTTGTTTAAAAACTTAATAATGGAGATGATATTAAGATGAATCCTTTTCTAGAGAAACCTATGAAAACTGATGCTTTATTTAAAGATTGGAATAGTATTTATCCAAAACCGTATAATAAAGATGAAGTGGATCCTTATACTAAAACTCGTATTATCCTAATGAATGGTACAGAATACGAAGCAGTATGGTTCTCACATAATTTTTCAAGACATTGTACAAATAATGATTTGCGTAGAGAAATTGCAATAACAAGAAGAAGTGAACAACAACAACAAAAAGTTATTAGTGTTCTTAAGCCAGCAGATGAATCTATTTTAGAGACAACTATAAGCTATGAACAACTTGCAGTAGACCTTACAGCTAGATTAGCTCAAAGGGAGCCTAATCAACATGTAAAAATGGCATTAGATTTCGCACTATTAGAAGACTTTGACCATCTTTATCGTTATTCAGACTTATTAGAAATGGAAAGAGGCATTAGAGCAGAGCAATTAGTAGGGCATTATACAGAAATTATGCCAGGAAGACCTACTATTGCGGAACATCGTTTTCCAAATGATAATATTAGAATGTATGTAGATTTTTGTAAAGCAGATCCTATCACCAAACTAAATGTTGCTATTATTACAGCAGCAGAGCAGCAGACAATGAATTATTATATGAATGTAGCAGGTTTTTATGATTCAGATAGAGGAAGAAGCTTATATCAAGAAATTGCACTTATAGAAGAACAACATGTTAGCCAATATGGTAGTTTACTTGATACTAAAATGACTTGGCTTGAAGGGCTTCTACAACATGAATATACAGAATGTTATTTATACTATTCTTGCTATCAAGATGAAACAGATCCATATATTAAGAAGATATGGGAGCAACATTTTATTGAAGAAGTTAATCATTTGCATCAAGCAGAAGAATTACTCAAGAAATATGAAAAGAAAGAATGGCAACAAGTTATTCCAGATGGATGCTTCCCACAACTATTAACCTTAGGTGAAAATAAAGAATATGTACGTAATATTTTATGTTCTACAGTACAACTGACTTCAGTTAAAGATGATTATCCTAATGTATCAGATCTATCAACTGAGTCAGAGCTTTATAAGTTCCAAAATATTTTAAATCATGATGTTGAACAGGTGCCAAGTCATCGAGTAATTCATGATTATATATGTCAAAAGGGACAAGATTATCGTTTTGAAGATAAAGAGAATCCTGTATATGACCTTAGAGATAGATCTTGTGATAATACCAATGTAGGAAGAATAAAATAAGGATTCTATAGATGCTAATATTAATATAAATAGATTTATTAAGTTTTGAGAAATAAGATTAATTAATAATTCCTTTATTTACCTTGCGTTGATTTCTTTATTCTGGAAATACTAATCTTGATACTAACATAGGAGGTTAAAATAATGTCACAATTAACAGCAAAAGAACTTTCAAGTTTTCAAGATTTGCTAA
This sequence comes from Holtiella tumoricola, assembly GCF_027857615.1. Taxonomy (NCBI): domain Bacteria; kingdom Bacillati; phylum Bacillota; class Clostridia; order Lachnospirales; family Cellulosilyticaceae; genus Holtiella; species Holtiella tumoricola. Next base: position 38,129 of record NZ_JAQIFT010000057.1, on the reverse strand, counting down.
GTGGTGAAGAACTACTTATTAAAAAGTTTAAGATGTTAGCAGAAGCTACAACTGATGTAGAACTTAAAGCACAGTTTACAGATATTGCTAACCATCATCAACAACATTTTGACACTATATATGAACAACTTCAATAGGAGGTAACTATATGAGTAATATTCCTGTATTCACAGAAAAAGAAATATTAGCAGATGCTCTAGAAGCACAAAAATCTGCTACAGCTCTTTATAACCTTATTGCTAATGAATGTGCAAAAAAGGAACTTAAAGACACTATGGTAAATTTATTAAATGACGAACACAATTTGCAATATGGCGTTTTTACATCTATGCATAATCGTGGTTTTTACCCAACGCCACCAGCAGAACAACAAAAAGTTGATCAAGCTAAACAGACTTTTGCACCACAAGCACATTGTCAATGCTAATTAATAATTAAATAAGAAATTAAGCTAGGGCATAAGCTCTAGCTTAATTTTTTTGTCTAAATATATTATTTTAGGAACATTCTTGTCCTTCAATACATAAATTATTATTGTAAAACAATTTAAAAAAGGAGATGGATGTTGTCATGGCATGTAATAACTGTGGAAGATGTAACTGTTGGCATAATGATGAAAGGAGAGAAAATGAAGTAAGAGGTGTAAGCCGTAACTGTAGACCATTAGTTAATGACATAAACCGACTTATCAGGGATATCAGAGAAGATACTGCAGAGTTGGATCGTAAATTCGATGAGTTAGAAGACCAAGGATGTGTAAGAGGTATTAATTCAGGAGAGGATAATTGGGATTGTCATTGGGATTGCTGGAATTGGTGTTACAGACACTGTAATAACAGAAGAGGATAAATATAAAATCAGTAGATAGACTAAGAAGTAACATGCTATAGAAGGAAAGGGAGCATAATAAGAATTAAGCTACCTTTCCTTTTAATTATGGGAGTAAATAATTACTAGGATTATAAAATAATAAATATTAATAAAATTAGTAAGGATTACTATAGAAAAGAAGAGGGGAATTAAGCATCTTATTTCTTTAGGTGATCTAGCTGCTCAGCCACTTCTTCATGCTTATTAGGATACAAGTGGCTATAGGTATCCAATGTAGTTTGGATTTTTTCATGTCCTAAGCGTTCTGAAATGAGTATAATATTAATTCCCATATCAATTAAGAGTGAAGCGTGTGAATGACGTAGGTCATGTACACGTATTTTTTTTACCCTTGCGAGTACTGCATATTTAGCTATATTATTTTGAAGGTAATATTTAGTATGAGGGAAAATACGATCTGTATCATCCCAGTCATATAATGTTTGGAGGTATTCAATTATTAGTTCATTCACAAACTTTGGCAATGTAATAGTGCGCTTACTTTTAGGTGTCTTTGGTTCATTAATAATATCTTCTTTGCCAAGCCTAGAAAATGATTTAGTAATTGAGACAGTAGAATCTCTAAGGTTAAAATCATTAGGAGTAAGAGCTAATAATTCTCCACATCTCATACCACTATAAAACAACAGCGTGTAAGCCGTTTTAAGTGCAAGGTCAGTTATACTACCTATGAATTGATTAAACTCTTCTAGAGTCCAAAATTGCATATCATCAGCAGCCTTTTTACCAATAGAGCCAGCTTTGCGTGCAGGATTTTCTTTTAGATCATAAAACTGCACTGCAAAGTTAAAAATAGCAGATAGTTGTGTATGAATATAGTTAATGTATGTTGGTGAATAATTTGATTCTAAGAGTTGATTTTGCCATTTTCTAACTGTAGTCGCTTTGATTTGATTTATAGCTAAGTCTTGAAAATAGGGTACAATTTGCTTATCTATAACAGTCTTTTTACTATTCATTGTTGTTTTCCTTGCTCTTGTACTTTTATCTTCGTAATAGAGCTCAACTAAGCTTTTAAATGACATATCACAGCTCATAGATTGTTTATTTAAAAATTCGCGCTCATATTCTAGAGCTTCTGATCTTTTCTTAAATCCTCTTTTTTTCTTTTTCTTTTTTTCACCAGTCCAATCTGTGTAATAGAAGGCTGCATACCAGGTCCCTCTATCAGCATCCTTATAAGCAGGCATATAAAATCCCTCCATTTAGTGTATAAATTTAGATAATCATCAGGAGATAGTGTAATGAAAACTATTCCTGTTCTAGGCGTTTTTCAATTTCAGCAAATCTTTCTAGTAAATCAATTGCGATTTCTTCAGTAAGTGGGTCGTCTATATTGATATGTATAAAGCCAGCATTTTCTAATCTTTTTCTTGTTTCATCAGTAAGTAAACTTGTATCATTAATCATTCTATTAATCCTCCTAAATGCGAATATATGTTCGATTATGTTCTAAAAATAAATAAGCCTAAGCTTAATCAATTAAATTTTAATTCAAGTAATTCTAAAGGTAAATATTCAGCATTGGCTATTTCATTTAATGAATAGTTTATGTAATCTCTTAATAAGTTATCATGAACTAGGAGTTCACAAGCAAAAATGTTAGCTTCTTTTTCAACTTTAGAACTGAGAAGAAGCGTTTTATTCTTTATGAAGCAACAGTTTGTCTTAGGATGTAATACAGCATGTCCAAGTTCATGTGCTATTACAACCTTACGTTGATGATATTCTAAATCTGAGTTAACAAATATAACTCGTTTCTTTTTTATAAATCTATAAGAGCCTGCATTGGACCCTAAGGGCATATTGATTATCATAATTCCCATTCTATTTGCAAGCTCTTCTGGATCATTTGTATTATATTTTTTTAGAAGCCTAATAACCTCTTGTTTAATATATTTTTTCATTTGTATATATTCCCCCAAACTAGTTTTCTTATTTGCGATATTTTTTTGGAGTATATGTTTGTTTATTTTCTACTTTTATTCGTTTTAAAGCAAACTCTAATGCATCTCTAAATAATTCTTTATCCTCATCTGACATCTCTTGACCATTATAATAAAGAGGACCATCTTCACCAGAATCAATTTTGTTCATAATTTCCTGTACATCTTTTGCAATATCTTTCTTATCTTTTTTATTGAGATTATTAGTTGAATGTTCTTCAGAATCAATAAAATGAGAAGTCGGATATCCTAACGCATTTGCAATCTTATTTAAAGTATGGATATCAGGTGTTCTATAGCCTGTTATATATCCATTAAGGGTAGATGGTGAAATGCTTAACTTTTCAGCTAAATCTTTTTGCCTAATTCCCTTATTATTTAGTATTTCTTTAATTTTATCTCCAAGCATATATACACCTCCATATATTAAATAATAATACGCATAATGCGTACAAACAACAAAATACGCAAAAAGCATATTTTTATATAAAACAAACTTGACAATACGCAAAATGCGTAGTAATATAAAAATATAAATACGCAATACGCAAATTTTAAATAAGAGGTGACAGTTTGAAATCTATAGAACAACTTCAGAAGGAGAAAAATGAAACAAATCTTAAAATATCAGAGTTATTAAAAGTATCTCCTTCTACTTATTGTGATAAAAAGAAAGGTAGACGTAAATTTCAGCCGATGGAAATAGTAATATTATGTAAGTATTTTAACGTAACAGTTGAAGAAGTGAGTGATTTTTTGATTAGAGATACGCGATAAGCGTAAAAAATTAATGGAGGTATTGAATATGACTGAAAAGAAGTTTTTTCGGGTAACAGACATTATGGAACTTATGGATGTTTCAAGATCTTCAGCATATAAACTTATGCAGAAACTTAATAAAGAGTTAGAAGAACAAGGTAAAGCAACATACTCAGGTAGACTTTCTAAGAAATACTTCTATGAAAGAGTATATATAGACTAAGCAAATTATATTGAAAGTTATGTCAAAACTTATAGCTAATTTATGGGTAGCAACCATTAGTGGAATTAGGATGATTTCTATATTTGATTATAATGACCTACATTCTATAAATAAATAGCTTTAAACCTTTACATATAAATCAAATATAGTTCACAACAGATAGAAAAGAGGAGAAAAAATGAAAGTAAATGAATTTAGAAGAATGCTAATGAAAGCAAGAAAAGAAAAAGGATTATCACAAGAAGATGTAGCTTTAATATTAAATACAGCTCAATCTTGCGTAAGTGATTGGGAAAATGGGAAAGTTGAGCCTAGTTTTTCTACAGTGATACAACTTACTCGTATTTACGAAGAGCCAATGGTCTATAGCCTATTTGTAAGTGATGAACATGGAGCCGATGATCTTGTACCAGTAATAGTTAAAGATATACATCAAACTACTGACTTACGGATAACAGCACTAGACATTCAAAATGAGTACAATGATGTTACAGAACAAATACCAAAGATTATGAGAATACTTAGAGATGGGGTAATATCAGCCCATGAAAAAGGTGATTATGAAAAATTCATTAAAGAATCAAAAGAGTTTGTGTCAATATTGATACCTTTAATACTAAAAGAAGAGATACAAAAGAAAAAAGCTCTTCAAGATTGCCGTCTTGAAAGAGCCTACGTTTAAAAATATATGTGTAACTTAAGTATATCATGTTGGATTACTTAAGTAAAGGGAGAGAATTGAATAATGACAGTTAGAGAAAAAAGAGCACTGAAAAATAACCTTAACAGATGGTTTGACCAAGCTATGAAAGGGTTGTTTGAGTTGGCGATAATTGTTGTACTTGGGACAAGCTTTATGGTGAGTCTTTGGTGCTGCATTTAATACATAAATGACTAGGAGGCTTACAAAGTGGAAGGATTAGTAGGCACGTTATTACTAGCAATAGGTGTTACAATAGGATATTTTGCTTGTAAGTTAGGGCAAGTTATCAAACACAAAGAATACATAAACAGGGGGACAGATAATGGCTGAAATGAAAAGCTTGATATTAGCAAATGTATCAAGAGCAATACCTTATTATCCAGAACTTAATACCCTTACCAAATCAGTTACAGCAAGTTTGCTTATGGTTCAGCTTGAGTATTGGTTCTCAAAAACAAACGGAAGAAACTTCTATAAGTTCCTTGAAGGATGCGAACATCCAAGTTATGTACCAGGTGATGGATGGCTAGAAGAAATAGGGTTTAGCAAAAAGGAATTTAAAAATGCATTTTCTAAAATAGGGATTACCTATGTAAGTAAAAAGGAGTATGACCAAGCCAGTGATAAGTTTGAAGGCATGTACTACTTGTCTTACCGAGATAGAGTTAAAGGGTTAACTTTCTATCAAAGAAATAATGAACTTCTAGATCAAGTTTTAACAAATTGGGCAACAAAAAGCGATTCTACGGAAGTGCCCAAAGGTGTTTTACGTAAGTTGCCAAAGGGCACTTACGGAGATGAACAAAGGGAACTTACGGAGGGTACCAATGGTAACTTACGCACAGAACCAAAGGGAACTTACGTAAGTGCCGAAAGGGCATTTCCATTATCAGTAGATTACTCAGTAGATTACCAGGAGACTAAACAAAAGACTACACAGGAGAGTACACACAATAGTGGCTCTAACGAGCCAGAGCGCACACGACGTACACAAGTACCGTATGAGGATATCATTTTTGAATATAACAAGATTTGCATATCACTCCCTCAAGTACAACAGGTCAGTGATAAACGTAAAAAGGCTATGCGGACAATGTGGAAATATGCAAATGGTGATATTGATATACTAAGAACCTTGTTTTACAAAACAGAATCCAGTGATTTCTTAGCAGGTCGTAAGAAGGAGTGGAAAGCAAACTTTGACTGGATCATGCGAGAAAATCAAGCTATAGCAATTTTAGAAGGACAGTATGACAATAGTTTAAAAGCATCTGTTGGAACGGTGACAAGCCAGTTAATGTCTAAGGGGATGCAAGAATTTATAAATGGGGATGGTGATTTTTAAATGAGTCAATTTGATGCTACAGATGACAAACAATTAAGAGTTGAGTTTTCCTCGCTTATGGCAGGACTTAAAAGCAACTATCCTAATTGGGACTTTAATTTAAATGATAAGAATATGTTGAGATTTTGGTACGAAAGCCTAAGTGATATTCCTATGAATGTTCTTAAGATTGGTATCCATAAACTTATAGCACAAGAGGAATTTTATCCAAACATAGCAAAAATAAGAAAAGCATGTGCAGAAGTTATTAATGGTCCAGAAATTGATGAGACAGATGCTTGGGGCATGGTGCAGGGAGCAATTCATAATTATGGATATGCAAGAGTAAACGAAGCCTTAGCATCATTACCAGAAGAGGTTGTACAAGCTATAAAAGCAATGGGAGGATGGGCAGAGTTATGTGCGAGTGAAAATCTTGAAGCAGATAGAGCACATTTTTATAGAACTATGAAGAGCATTAATAAACGCAGACAAGCAGAGCAAGTACTTAGTATTGGTATTCATGAGCAAATGTCATTATTACAAAAACCAAAAGAACAAGCAGTTGCATATATTACATACGAAGAACACTATGAGAAACAACCTATAGAGGTTGCTCAACGTGGTATGGCGAAAGTTAAAGATGTATTAGAGAACATAGGAGCATAGTTATGACAAATCATTTTGAAGCAGCTAAGTGGGCAAGTGAAATGGCTGAGAAGCATAATAAATCCATTACATATATCCTGATGTTAATTCATGAAGGACGAACACAGTTTCAAGATCCTAACCAGATAAAAGGTTATGTCACAGGAAAGTTGGTGAACTAATGAACATGAAATTAGGTTGCAGAGAAGAAGTAAACAAAGCGTGGTTTTATTACCTCATGGATGGCACAAAGCTAACCAAAGAAGAATGGACAAGCATTGTGAGAAAGCATATCAAAGAGCATGGGAACGAAGAAGTCCTTAATAAGCTTATGGGAACGATCAAGTTATGGAATAAAAAAGATTCCATTGAGGATGTAGCATTGCATGTTTATGCTGCTAAATATTGTGCAGATGTACAGCAAGTGGCAAAGAGAGAACGAGTAAAACCTAAGTTTAAACATGAACTTACAAGAAAAGAGAGTGGGCAATTGATGCTGGGAGGTATCAGCTAATGGGTAAAATCAGAGAGTTTGAACAACTAGATTATGAGACAGGTGAAGTAATTAAGAGATATAGAACTGTCAAAGAGGCATTAGAAGAGCACGGAATAGATAGGGCAAAAATGAGAATAGCATTTATGGGGCACGATGGAAAGTTCCCAGATAAAAAACTATGGTTTAGATATGGTGATGGTGTAAATAAACCACTTCAAAGATACCAAGTTGGAAAATTAAATGATGCAGGTGAAGTTGTAAAAGTATACAACAGTGCAGAACAAGCAGCTATAGAACATTATGTAACAGAAAAGACAATCGGTATAGCTATTAGAACAAGGAATGGATTTGTACCAAGTCTTGGAATGAGATTTAAATACATGTTGGGATGATAAGCAAGATTAGTCTAAACAGACTAATTGATTAGTCAAAAAAGACTAACTAAGGAGAAAGTATGGATAAGCAGTATTATAACTATTTAGGTAAATGCAAATTAAAGGCAACAGAATACAGAATCATCCTCATGCTCCTAGTAAAACCTTGTACATCTTCACAGTTAGTTAAAGAACTTGGATGCATGAAAAATAACACAGATAGATATATTAGAAATCTTAAAAGTCATGGATTGATAGAAATAGATTATATAGAAGGGGCTAATAAATTTTATAAGCCTGTTACAGATATTAAAAAGCTCATGGCAATTATGCCAGGACAAATGAAAATCGAGTGAAACAAAAGGATAGGAGGGATGGCATGTATCTAGGACGTAATGGAAAATTATATACATATGGGATACTGGAAATGGACTTATGGGTACTACAAGGACTACGTGACATGGACAAAGTAGAAGTTAATATCGATGTTGAATGGACTGAGGCAAGGTTCAGAAATGAAAGTGGTAGATGTTGGCTAGAAAGTCGTAATGAAGCAGGAAAAGTCATTGCATCAGGATGTGATCTTGAAAGGATGCCAGTAAGAATTTAAATCATTAGGAGGTACGAAGATGGTTAGATTTATACAATGTACCAAATGTAATTCTAAAGATATTGAGTTAGAGGAAGACGTAACAATAGGGTTTAGAAAAATAGCAGATAAAGCTACATGCCGTAATTGTGGTAACACTGGGTATTTTCATGAACGTGAAGAACTAGATTGTGAAGAGTGTACTAAGAATAAATCTGAATGTCCAAGTTGTCCAAATTATGGCGAATGGGACTAAGACAAATTAACTTTTGGAGGGGAAAAATGAAACAAGATATTAAGAAAGCAGATGCCATTATCAGATATATAAATGCAAGTGAAGGTTCAGAATATAGTTTTAGTACAGAAGAAAAAATAGTAGCTTTAAATATATTGGAACAATTGAAAGGGTTAACAATACTTAAAGCTACTAAAATATTAAAGTTTTGCTTAAAAGCTATATGTATAACAAAAATCTAGAGCAGGTCAGAGTATGCTTTTAAAACTTCATTTTGAATTTTAGCATCATGTTCTTTAATTGTATTAGAAATTTTAGAAATCGTCTCTAGATAAATGTTGGCATACTCTTCTGGTGTTTTATCTGAGTAATCAAACTGAGATAAATATTGAAGGGTAATGCTATGAAATTTTTTAGAGTCTTCCATATTGGGACCACCTTTCTATATATTTCAGCTTGGCAGAGCTGATAAATAAATTATATGGGTGTATAAGAAAAAATTCAAATAAATAAAATCAATTTTTTAAGGAATGAGGGGTTAGGATGACAAGAGACGAAGCGAGGGAACATTTTAAAGCATTAGGCTTAGACTACTCAAAAGTGACTAGATTAAGTCTTAGAAAGTTACAGAACATAATCGAAGAAGAACTTATTAATTACTTAGAAGAAGGATCAATGGAATCTGGACAGATGAACATGACAATAGCAAGCATAAGAAAAAATGACGTGCTATTTGAAGATGGGAAACTCATAGTTGCACGTGTACAAGTAAATGGGGCGTATTTTAGCAGGAGAGAAGCTGTAACATTCAATCGTGACGGATTCATAGGGTTTGGTGGAGAACTCAGTGACAAGAACGTACAGCCAATACTTAAAGCGTTCTGTAAGTGGTGCTACACGATTTAATAAAAGTAAATTTTGAGAGGATAAATTAAATGAGATACAGAGTTAGTTATGAGAACATGCATTATGTAATTTATGAAGGTGAAAAACCAGTGTTACATTGCTCAAAAGAAGAAACAGCAACTCTAGTTGTATCAATACTAAATAATGAAAATAATGAAGATGAGTTAAAGGCAGCCTTGCGATTAATAGCAGCTTATGAAGAACTAGAGATTGAAAAAAATATATTCAATATCAGTACGGATCCTAAATGTAAGGAGTGTAACCATGGGTACAGTTGCTGGTGCAATGACTGTGAAGGCTACAGTAATTTAAGTAAGTAAAAATAATTTTTGAAAGGATGAGGACTCAATGGGATCAAGTGATATAGAGCAAGTAATTATTAAGTACAAAGATGGCACAGAAAAGGTACTTGATAAAGGCATGGTAGTTTCTACAGAACAAGATGAAGAGGAGATCCATGTAAGCATGTCCATGTGCAACATGAGTGGAAAAGAGGTTACATTCTACTTTGAATCACTTATTAGAGCATATGCACAAATGCAAGGGTGGGATGATTTGTATGAAGATGAAATACAAGCTCTTGAAATTGATTGACAAGGTTATAGGCAGAGAGGTTTGCAGGTGTGACAGATGCGGTAAAAGGCTAACAGTAGAAGAAGAATATTACTATGATTACTATTGCGAAAAGTGTGAATGTGAAATGTATGAAGAGTTCGAAATGAGATCTACAAGGGATTGGTAGGGACGTTCGTGTTCTTACCATATCTAAAATCTAAGTTTTATAGGATGAGGGAAAAGATAATTAAAAACCTCATTGTTTCAATCAATGAGGTTTTATATAAAAATATTATTTAGTTAAGAATAAATGATTTTTTCTTTCCGTTCTTTCCTAGTGGGTATTCTCTAATACGTACAACAAAATCTAAGTTAACTATTTCAATAGTATTTTTATTTTCTACTAAGATAGCACCCTTGTTCACTTCTTTTATCACTCCTGTTAATTGTGAATTAAAAGTATATATTAGACATTCTTTGTCAATGAATTTTTTTGCTAATTCTAACATTAGAAATTCCTCCTTTTTGGTTTTTTGTTTGGTAATATGTTTAATTAAAAATTTATTGTTTTGATTTTGTATAAATAAAACAATAAGTAATGGTAAAAATATAGCAATATATATTGTTGGGTTCAACAGACTCACCACCTTACAATTATACAAATAATAAATCTCTATAAAGTAGAAATCTTATAATTAATTAAAGTATAACAAACGTTAAAAAATAAATTCAAGTAATAACATATTTTTTTGATCAGATGTAAATAAAAAAGAATAAAAAATAGAAACTCACTATCTTTGGAGATGAGTTTCTAGAGCAGAATTAAGAAAGTCTAAAGTAACTATAATTTATAAAGATAAACCCATTTATAGCCTAGGTATTTGTAAGAATTAGTATTTATAGGAAATTTGAAGAATTTACATATACGGAAGGGCTCACCTAATCTACATACATATCTTACAGTATTAATTTCAACTATAGGTTCCATTCCTTCGTGAATAATTACGAGTTCTTTTTTTTCTTGATTGCAATAATCGATAATTTCATTAGTAAATTCACGAGGTGTAGTAATGGGCTTATTAGGCTCAAAATATAGATCATAATTATAAGATAATGTTTTTTTCATAAATATGCCTCCTTTTTATGTTTATTTAGATTTAATCATAAAAAAGGGATAAATGCAAATTTAATAAAATAGTTCTTTGAGGAGGGCGCATGGAAGAATTACAGTTAAAACAAGTCAATGATACACGCTGGATAGGGATTTTCAAAGAAAAAAGATTTGAAATGACAGTTGAAAATTATGGGTGTGACTTTACGTTAGAGGATGGAGAACTTACAGATCTTGAATGGGAAGACGTATGTCTGCGGTTTTACCATGATGACTATGAGTATGTAGAATCAATAAAATAGTTTTTTTATGTATAGAGTGACCTAAGGAGGATACCAGGCTAGGTCACTCTAGATAAATAAATTATAAGGGCGTCAAGACAATTGACTAATTAAGATCCATTAATATGGTGTGTAAAATTATTTAGATATATACATTAAATAAAATTAGTTTTTGAAGGTATAAATATGAAGCACATATAAGAGCAGAGCAAAATAGTAAAAGGCTCTAACAAATTATTGCTACAGCCTAAATAAAATTATTACCAAAGAATAAAGTATGCGATTAATAGTAAAATAGGAGTTAATATATTAATTGTAATAATAATATGTTTTCCTTCTTTAAGAGCTAAAATGGATGGAATGATACCTATTGCTAATAAAGGTAAAAAAGTAAGATGAAATAAATCAAATACAATTAGGCTAGAAATAACACAAATTATAAATATAGTCTCCCATAGTTTTAATGAATTTTTCATGATTATATCCTCCTCATATTAGTAATTGTGAAAGGAATAATTCCTATTTAAGAGCTATTATAAACTATGCTAAAAAATTATACAAATATTTTTATATATAAGTTTATAAATATATAGAGTAAATGCCAAGTTTTGAGATAGCATATATTATCTTAAGAAAATATGTGGGATATGTTATAAAAAATAGAAATTTATAAAAACAAGAATAGAAAAGATAGTTAGTTAATAAAAATTGATTTTGAGTGGGCAAAAAAATAAGCACTAGTTGGAGCTAGTGCTTCCCGAAATCGGGAGGGAAAATGTTAAAAAATATGTATTAATCATGTCAAAATAATAATATCACAAAAGAAAATGAAAATCAATATCAAATAATGAATTGATAAATAAAATTTGCTTTTGAAAGGAGAAAAATATGTCTGATGAAATTAAATGGGAGTGTCCAAGGTGTGAGAAAATCAATACATCTGAATGGGCTAATGCAACGACTGAGTATCAAAAGTGTGAACATTGTGGAATCACATGTGATGTTCAAGTGACAGTAGTATTAGAGGGTGTAGAAGTTATTGAATAGGATTTGTATTACAATGTATTACAAAAATCTAAATGTAATACATTGTAATACACGAAAATAAGAAAATGTATTACATTGTAATACAAAACGGAGGAATTAGGATGAAAATTATAGCAGTAGACGCAGGTAAATATGCAACAAAGGCATTGTCAGCAAGTGGGGATAAAGTTCTTTTTAGAACAAAGAGTACACAACTTACAGCAAGCTTAGATATTGAAGCAACAGGAAACAGTAATAAAGTTATTTATGAAGATGATACATATATTATTGGAGAACAAGGCGAACAGATAGACTACGGGCTTGAAAAAAATACATTACTACATAAGATGGCCATATATACAGCAGCCTATCGATTGGGATGCAAAGGAGAAATAGCAGCTGTTATTGGCTGTCCTACGAATATCTATTTAAGTAAAGAGAATAGAAAAGCCTTTCAAGATAACATTAAGCAAAAGCCTAAGAAGTTTGTAGTAGATGGGAAACTGCAAAATATTGATTTTAAAAGAGTATTGATTATGCCAGAATCGTCAGGGGTAGTTTATACAAATAAAGAACTTTTTATAGGTAAGCGAGTAGGTGTTATTGATTTAGGTGGAAGAAACATGAACTTTGGTATTTACGATAATCTCGTGCCTCAACCTAATTCTATGATGACAACCAACCAAGGCTCTATGCATATAGAAACCATGATTAAACGAGAATTTGAAGCGAGATATAGAAGAGGCTTAGCACCAAGAGATCTAGAAGATATTATTTTAAATGGTGGTATTAAGTACCAGGGTAAAGTTGAGCCTGAAAGTAAAAAGGCTTTAAGTAAAATCTATAAGGTATATGTTGAGGAAGTCATTGCAGATTTAAAGAAAGAGTTTCCACTGGACTTAATGGATATAGTCGTTACTGGAGGGACAAGCATACTTGTTAAAGAAGCACTTCAAGAGGTAGTACCACATGCTCAGGCTGTTGAGGAAACACAGTGGACTAATGTGGCAGGATTTCTTGAAATAGGGAAGGTGAAGTTTAAGTGAGTAAACCACGTGATATAGTGCCAGTTGGTTTTGATAATGATCCTGAGCTGCATGACTATGTGAAGTCAAAATGTAAAGGAAATAAATCGGAGTTTATACGTTACTGTATTAGAAAAGAAATGATGGAGGAAAGAAAAACATCACTAAATGAAAAAGACTTAGATGTTAGGATAGAGAACATAGTTAGGAAATGCCTTGAAGAGTTTAACCCAATGGTAGTTAAAGTTAAAGGTGAAGATAATCACGAGGATAAAGATTTACTTGAGGCAGCAAGTTTTTTTGATGAGGATTAATTGAATAAGGACCTGTACACTTGGATTAAATTTTGATGATTTAGTCCAAGTGTTTTGGTGCTTATTTAAGCAATCAAATGAAAGTTTGATATTTAGGAGGGATTAGGATGAAAGATTATTTACAAGAGACAATGGAGTGTTTAGGAAACTATAAAGAGTGCGAGACGAAACTTGAAGCCAAAAAAGCTTTTTTAAATAGGTTAAAAGAAAATAGAGAAAAGCGAGATAGAGAAGTGGGGATAAAAAGCATTACATATGATGAAATACCAGTTAAAACTAATAAAATTACATCTAAAGTAGAGTTAATTGCAATTAAAAATATTCAAATGGAGTTAGATTTAGAAGAAGAGATAGATTCCTTACAGTATTATTTAACACGAATTAACTTAATTATGATGGACTTAAAAGAGGAGTGGCGACAAGTATTAGAATTAAAATATATAGAAGGCTATACTTGGGAGTATGTATCTAGGAAAACGGGGTTAAGTGAATCAACATGTAGAAGATATGCTAAAGATGGAGCTAAAGCATTTGCTGATAAAATAAAGGGTGAAGAAAGTTATATTGATTTACCTTTATTTAAGTATATTTATATTGATAAAGTAGAGCAGGCATAAGTCTGCTTTTTTTAGTACTCAAATACTGATTTTATTGGTTATGGAAATATATAGATGTAAAGAGGATTTTATATTATTTAATAATTTGACTTATAAATATGTATAGTAGTATATTTTATAATATATAAACAAAAAAGTTATTTTTTTATAGGGGGGAAAATATGATAAAAAAATTAGTATTAAATGACTTTAGGATATTTAATAATCATGAGGTGATCCTTGGAACAACTATTACTGCAATAGCAGGACAAAATGCGACTGGCAAATCTACGATTTTAGGTGTGTTAGGAAATGCATGTGAAATAAAAGCAGCCAGAGGCAAAACAATAACTAATAAAAGATTTCAAACAGAGTTCTCGGAAATAATGAAAGGGTCTCAAACATATGATAAAAAGAATGGTGAAATAGGTACTTTATATTATGAATATCCTACTATAGAAGGGATAAATGAACTTTCATTTAGGGTAACTTGGCAAAAATGGAATCCTGAGGATGAAGAGGCTACTAGATTTAGAATAATACCCAAACGACATTATGATGTTTTTTTAGAGAAAGAGACTGAAAGTAAACTAATGATACCTTCTTTTTACTTAGGATTAAGCAGATTAAATCCTTTAGGGGAAGAAGATATAGGTAATATTAAGGAACATAAAATCAGTAAATCATTACTGACAGAAGAAGACCTTCAGTGGCTTTATAAAAATTATACTCATATTTTATCTCTTAATAGTGAAATAGAGAGTATATCAAACTACAGTATGGGGAAAAAGATTTCTGGTGGGGTAAATACACAATTATATGATTATATAGGAAACTCTTCAGGGCAAGATAATTTAATGCAAATACTATACGCACTATTATCTTTTAGAAAATTATATATAGAATCTTGCGATAAGGAGGAAGTATGGACAGGTGGTTTATTATTAATAGATGAAATAGATGCCACATTACATCCAGCAGCGCAAATAAAACTTATAGATTTAATATATAATATATGTAAAGAAATATGCATACAAGTTGTATTTACGACACATTCTTTACAAATATTGGAATACCTAGATAAGAAAAATAAAAAAATGAATGATATAAATATAGCATATTTTACTACTGCTAATAGTATACTACAAATAATAAATAACCCGCCATATGAGGCAATGGAGAATGATATGCTTATTAGTGATTATTACTCAAAAAGAAAAGTAAATCAGATAGCATTGTATTCTGAAGATGATGAAGCAAGATGGTTTATTAAAAGATTATTAAAAGATTATATTTCCAGAATAAAAATAATAGAGGTAAAGCTAGGAGGAGAATCATTATTAAACTTATTACAAAATGATCCTTCGTATTTTAGAAATGTTTTATTTGTTTTAGATGGAGATAAAGATATATCTAAAACTAAATATAAGGACTTGCCATCTAAGCATTGTAATATTGTTATTTTACCCGGTAATACAAGTCCTGAGAAATTAATATATAACTATTTAATAGGTTTACATCCTACACATGAAATATTAGAAAGTAATTTTATAAAAGGGCTTACAATAAGAATGATTGAAGAAAATGGACCATTAAGTGATAAATATAGTAAATATACTATAGAAAGAGAGAGGTTTAAAGAGTGGTTTAAAGATAACAAGGTGATGTTAGAAGATATAGATGTGTTAGAATTCTGGAAACAGGATTATCCTAATGAATATAAAGAATTTATACAGCAGTTTCTTAATCGATATAATATTGTTGCTGCTCGTACAAACCTTCCTAAAATTAATTAGTTCTGGCCAAATAGCAGTTATTTTGTTAAAATAAAGGGAAGGAGGGATTAGAGTGAAAAATCCTTTGAGATACCCTGGTGGAAAAACAAAGCTATATTCTTATGTAAAAAACTTATTAGAAACACAAAATAAAATAGGATGCACATTTTATGAACCGTTTGCTGGAAGTGCAGCACTTTCTATTATGTTATTAGAAAGTAATATAATTAAGGAAGCCATAATTAATGAAAAGGATCCATTAATATATTATTTTTGGATTTGTGTATTTAATTATACAGAAGAATTAATAAGTTTAATAGAACAAACGGAGATAAATATAGAAAATTGGTATAAATATGCTGAATATAGGAAAGATAATGTAATTGAAAATAAATCAATAGTAGAAATTGGTTATGCGGGATTATTTTTAAATCGTACTAATTTTTCAGGAATTTTAAAAGCAAATCCATTAGGTGGAAAACAACAAACTTCTAATTATAAAATAGATTGTAGATTTAATAAAAAATCTATAATACAGTGTATAAGGCGTTTATCGTTATTAAAAGAACGTATTAGAGTCTATAACTTAGATGCTTTAGAGTTCATGAAAAAACATCTTAGATATAAACATAGTAAAAAAATATTTGTATATATAGATCCGCCATATTACAAAGAAGGACCGGGATTATATAGATATTATTATACGCATCAACAACATTATGAGTTGGCCAAGTATATTAAATCAAAAAGCTTTCCGTGGTTAATAAGTTACGATAATGTTGATGAAATTAAAAATATGTATATTACTAATATATACATAAATATTTATTTAGACTACTCGATAAAAACATCAAGAAAAGAAATAGAGTTATTAATTTCCAACTTAGAAATACCACCAATTGAAGAAGAGAACGAGGTACTGATTGGCTAATACAGAATATAGTGTGTATTATAAAAATACCATTTGAGGTAAGTCGTGATGACTTACCTCTTATTTTTTTTAAAAGCATGAACAGATGCTGAACAGGTAGTGAACAGATGGTGGTGGATTTTGAACAGGAAAGAACAGATGTTGAACAGCTACTGAACAGATAGCCGTGTTAATATGTTAATGGGTGAACGAAAGAAATCATCCTAAATATTGAGTTCATCCTAATTCCCCCGAATATTAAAAAGATAGGGTAACCTATCAAATATCCGTTTTAAATGCACCTGGTGATATGATCTAGGTGTATTTTTAGTTTTAATCCTTGTTCAAAACGGTGTGTAATAACCCAATAAAAAACTGTTTTGTAAAGGAGAATATAACAAATGATGAATCCACCAATACCTCGTATGGGAGGAAAATCAAAATTAAGAAAGACTATCTTAGAAAGAATACCTGAGCATACTTGTTACATAGAGCCATTCTTTGGAGCTGGATGGGTATACTTTGGTAAAGAACCGAGTAAGGTTGAAGTGATTAATGATGTTGACAAAGAACTTATAAATATGTTCCGTATGATCAAGTATCACGCACCAGAAATAGAAAGAGTATTAGAGTATGAGTTTTCTGGTAGAGATATGTTTGAAGAGTATAAGCACTGTACAGTTGAATATCTTACCGAGATTCAAAGAGCAGTACGTTTTCTCTATCTCATATCACAAAGCTTTGCAAGTAAGGGTGAAACCTTTGGTTATGGAACAACCAGTAAGCCAGCGCCACAGATATATTATCAAGGCGTACTAGGTAATATAAAAGAAAGACTTAGAAATACATATGTTGAGAATAAAAGCTTTGAGGATATTATCAAAAGATATGATAGACCTCATAGCTTTTTCTTTTGTGATCCACCTTATTTTGAAACTGCAGGTTATGGGAATGAGTTTGGAGAGCAAGAGCATCTTTTGTTAAGGGATACATTATCTCAGATAAAAGGTAAATTTATGGTTACAATCAACGACCATCATAAAGTAAGGGAATGGTACAAAGATTTTAACATAGAAGAAGTACAGGTATCCTATTCAATAGCCAAAGAACAAAAGGCTAGAAAAGAATATGGAGAGCTAATTATTACAAATTATTGAGGAGAGGCGTATGGGTATTAAAACAAAAGCTATCAAAGATAAAGAGCTAGAGATATCAATTTATCAATATTGTAAAAAGTACGATATGATGCTCTATATTATGCTCTTACTAATTCGTTATACAGGTTATAGAGTAAATGACTTAAGGTGCCTAAGAAAAAGAGATATCAGTGGAAAATACTTAGAAATTGTCGAGAACAAGACGAAGTATCTGGAACAGAAGTATATAGATAAGGCTGAAAAAGAGGGGACGACTCCAAAGCCACCGAAGAAGGCAAGGAAAATTTTAATCCATCCTACATTAAAGAAAATACTTGATGAATATACGAAAGATATGGAGATGTGGTCTGTATTATTCCCAAGTCCAAGAGGTAGAAATAGACCTTTATCCTATTCTCAGTTTGATAGAAGGTTAGACAAAGTCACAAAAGAATTTAATCTAAAAGATTTTGGTTTTCATTCTTTTAGAAAGATGTGTTTTCTAGCTGTATATGAAGATAATGGCAATAGTATAGAAAAAGCTCAGCATTATGCAGGGCATACATCTTCATTAACAACGAGCATTTATCTAGATTTAGACCAAGAAACTAACGATAAAATCACTCTTGAAATGAAAGACCCTTTAAAGGGATTAATCGGAAGTTAAAAAAGCTTGGGAAATACTTGCGACATTGTGAACTATGTCTATTATTAGTAAAACAATAAATTGTTTAAAAGCTTTGAAAGACAACAGGAAATATAAAATTAAAAGAATGCGAGAGACATAATAGATATAACGCATAATATTGTAAAGAATTGGGAATAAAAGGGTGACAAATAGGTAGTATTTAGTAGGTACTTCCAGAAGTCAAAAATGGATTGCGGTTCCATGTCGCCCGAATGTTCCCTAGTTCCTAATGGTTTAAAATCGAAAGTACCGTTTCCGTTAAGGAGGTTATTTGATGGTTAATATTGAGATTGACAAGGTAGCTTATAAGATGGCAACCCGTAAGCTGGCTCATATGCCAAAAGGTATTAATAAAGCCACAAAGAATGCAATTAATCGAACCATTTCAGCTACTAACAAAATGGTTCATACTGAATTAAAAGATACCTATACCGTAAAGGTAAGTGAAATGAAACATGGACTAGAGAAAGAAAATGCAACAATATCCAAGTTATCAGGTAAAGTGGTTGCAAGTGGACCAGTTCTTAGAGCTTCAGGTTTTAAAAATGATACAAGTATTGCTAAAGAATATACAGTGTCTATCAAAAGAAGAGGCAAAAAAGCATTACCTGAACAAGTTTTCGTTGCAAAAATGCCTAAAAATAATGGTAAGCAACGTAGGCAACATAAAGGCATCTTTATTAGAAAAGGTAAGGAGCGATTAGGAATAAGAGAATTGACAGGCCCATCTATTCCGGGTATGGCAAGTTCAAAACCTATTAGAGGGAAAGTTACCAAAGCAATGTACCAGAAGTTTAATGAACGTTTTGATCATGAAGTGAACTATTTGCTAAGTAAAAAGTAAAAGAAAGGAGAAAGGGTATGTCTAAGGTAGAAAGTATTGATTCATTAACTGTATCATCAGCAGTGTTAGCAGATTTATTAGGTGTAACTGATAGACGGGTAAGACAGTTAGCAAGTGAGGGTATTTTTACACGTGTATCCAAAGGACGTTATAACTTGCCAGATAGTATTAAAACCTACTTGAATATGCTGAAGATGGAAAAAGACATTATCAATTCCCATACAAATGGTGAATTAGATTTAGAGCAAGAAAGAGCGATTAAGGTAAGAGTTGAAAGACATCAAGCTGAAATTAAATTAGCATTGATGAGAGGTGAGATTCATAAAGCTGAAGATGTTGAACAAGTAATGATTGATATGCTAACTTCATTTAGGACAAGACTTCTGAACATACCACCTAAATTGGCTCCTATTCTTGCAGAGAAGAATAATAAAGCAGTTATTCAAGAAATTATTAATGATGAACTTATTGAGGTTCTGCATGAGTTAAAAGACTATAATGCTGAGGACTTCTATTCAAAAGAATACATAGATTATGATGAAGGAGAAATTGATGGATATGGCCTTAACGAAGAAGAAAATCAACTATAAGACCTTATGTCTTTTTAGTAGAATCGCAAAAGTCATGTCTCCTCCTCCTAAGTTAACCGTAAGCCAGTGGGCGGATGAGAATAGAAGATTATCAGCAGAAGCTTCAGCAGAACCAGGTCGTTGGAATACAGATAGAGCACCTTATCAAAGAGAAATCATGGATGCTATAAGTGATTTATCTATTGATACTGTAGTTGTAATGAGCTCTTCGCAAGTAGGTAAGACAGAGCTTGTATTAAATATGATAGGGTATTGTGTAGACCATGATCCTTCTCCTATTTTAGTTATGCAACCAACAGATGGTATGGCACAAGCATTTAGTAAGGATAGGTTAGCACCTATGATTCGTGATACACCTGTATTGAAAGGAAAGATATCCGATGCTAAAAGTCGTGATAGTGAAAATACTATTTTGCATAAGAAATTTCCAGGAGGGCATATCACCATTGTAGGTGCACAATCAGCAGCAGGCCTTGCATCTAGACCTATTCGTATTCTCTTATGTGATGAGGTAGACCGATATCCACTCAGTGCAGGAACTGAAGGAGATCCTATTAAACTTGCAGAAAAACGTACCAATACCTTTTGGAATAGAAAGAAAATCTATGTTTCAACACCGACTATCAAAGGAATGTCTCGTATAGAGCAAGAGTATAATGATAGCTCTATGGAGGAATGGTCTATAGAATGTCCAGCATGTGGCACTTATCAGCCTTATGAATGGGAAAGGTTACACTTTGAAGATTTAACAATGGAGTGTGTAGGTTGTAGAGAAAGATTTAGTGAGCAGGAATGGAAAGCACAGCCAGGAAAGTGGATTGCTAAAGGTGAAGCTATCAAAAAAAGAGGATTCCATCTTAATGAAATGGCTTCCCCATGGAAACACTGGGATGAAATTATAAAGGATTTCAAGGATGCAAACGAACACTATAAGAAAACAAGAAGTGTAGAGCAGCTTAAGGTATTCCAAAATACTTCTCGTGGTTTGCCATGGGAACTAAAAGGGCAAGGTGTAGAAGATGATACGATTCTTGATAGAAGAGAAAAGTATGATGCAGATATACCAAATGGTGTGCTTGTTTTAACTGCAGGAGTAGACGTTCAAGATAATCGCTTTGAGATAGAAGTTGTTGGGTGGAGAAATGGCTATGAGAGTTGGGGAATCCAATATCATACCATTTATTGTGATCCAGAAAAAGAAGAGTCATGGACAGAACTTGAAAATTGGCTAGAAAGAGAGTTTTATTTTAGTGACGGCAATAGTCTATTAATCGCAGCTACTTGTATTGATACAGGTGGACACTTTACAGATAACTGTTATAAGTTCCTAAAGAAAATGGAGAAGAAGCACAAGCGCATTTATGGGATTAAAGGGCTTGGTGGTTCGGGCTATCCACTTATCTATAAAAAGAGTACCAACACAAAAAATGGTGTTGGTATTTTTATTTTAGGCGTAGATCAAGGAAAAGAACTCATTATGGCCAGATTGAACACAGAAGAAATGGGACCAGGTTATTGTCACTTTCCTAGTAATCCAGAACGTAATTATGATGAGCAGTATATGAAAGGTTTAACCAGTGAAAAACGTGTGATATCTGTTAACAAAAAAGGAGAGTCGAAGCTTGAATGGATTAAAAAGTCAGGTGTTAGGAATGAGCCATTAGATATTAGAAATTATGCAACAGCAGCAGTTCAGATTTTAAATCCCAACTGGGAGTCATTACAAGAAAAAATAGATAATGGGATTAACTACATGAAACAAACAAAAAAGAAAACAACAATAAGACCACGTGGAAGAGTGGGGGGAGGCATTGAAATCTAATGAGTAACTTATTAGAAATGAAGAAAAAAAGACTTGAAATGTACTATGAAGCAGAACAGGCTATACTACTTAATCAGTCTTATACAGTTGATGGGATGACACTTAACCGTGCCAATTTATCTCATGTTCAAAAACAGATTAAACAGTTAGAAAATGACATACGAAGAGCTGATGGTAAAGGCAGGCGTGTAAGACGAGTGATTCCATTAGATTAGGAGGTTGAAGATGATGAATGTGATTGATAAGTTCTATGAAGCTGTAAATCCACAGAAAGCCTTAGATAGAGAGGCTGCCAGGCTAAAACTTAGTATGGCAAGACAAATCAATCCCTTAAATAGTGGATATGATGGTTCAGGTGCATCACGTACAAAAAAATCTATGATGGGTTGGAGGGCAGACAGTAAAGGTACATTTGAAGATATTGAAATGAATCGCCAACTGTTAACACAGCGTTCAAGAAGTTTATGTATGACATCACCGATAGCAATATCAGCCATTAAAACAACAAGAACTAATGTTATTGGAGCAGGCTTAAGATTAAAGAGTCGTATAGATTTCAACCTTCTAGGTATCACACAAGAAGAAGCAGACCAATGGGAGAAGCAAGTGGAGCAAGAGTTTAATCTATGGGCAGAATCAAAGTTTTGTGATGCATTAGGACTAAATAGTTTTTACGAGTTACAACAAATTGCATTAATGTCTTGGTTAATGAACGGAGATAGCTTTACAATCATACGCCACCTACAGCCTACCCCGTATATGCCATATGGTTTAAAACTACATATTATTGAAGGAGATAGAGTATGTAATCCATCATCTAATGGTAATGTCAGTCAAACTGCTAAGTATAAAGACAATCAATTACTGAATGGTGTAGAGGTTAATAAGTATGGCATGGTTGAAGCCTATCATATTTGTAATAGACATCCTCAAACAAATGGTAAAAAAGAATGGCAGCGTATTAAGTTTATAGGAGATAAAACAGGACTACCTAATATTCTTCATGTGATGGAAGCAGAAAGACCAGAGCAATATAGAGGTGTTCCATATTTAGCACCAGTTATTGAAAGTATTAAACAATTAACACGCTATACAGAAGCAGAGCTTATGGCAGCAGTTATAAACGGCTTTTTCACCGTATTTATTAAATCAGATTCCCCAGAGGATGTAGATGATGATTTTACAGGTTTACCTCAAGAAGGTGGAACTATGAATGATATGCCAGACTACAAGTTGGGACCAGGGATGATTAACCTTTTAGGTGCAGGTGAAAGTATAGAGATAGCTGATCCAAAGAGACCGAATGTTAACTTTGATGGCTTTGTTTCTTCAATGTGTAAATATATTGGTGCTGCCTTAGAAATACCTTATGAGCTTTTAATAAAGTCTTTCACAGCAAGTTATTCAGCAAGTCGTGCGGCATTACTTGAAGCGTGGAAGGCTTTTAGAATGCGAAGAAATTGGTTTGCAAGTGATTTTTGTCAGCCTATTTATGAAGTATGGCTCAGTGAAGCCATTGCAAGAGGGCGCATAAATGCACCAGGATATTTTGAAAACCCACTCATAAGAAAAGCTTATGCCGGAGCAGAATGGAATGGACCAGCACCAGGACAATTAGACCCTGTAAAGGAGGTGGTTGCATCTGCAAAAAGAATAGAAATAGGTGTTTCAACAAGAGAAAGGGAAGCTATTGAAATTAATGGAAGTGACTTTGATAGAAACATAGAACAACTTACTCTAGAGCAGGAAAAAATGAATCAACTCAACAAAGGAAAGGAAGGTGCATAAAGTGAAGTTTTGGAATGTCAACAACGTTACAAATGATGAGGGCGAACTTATTTTATATGGTGAAATCAGAAGTAATAAACCTTGGTGGTCTGAAGGGCAGATGATTACACCAGAAGAGTTTTTAAAAGATATGAAAACCTTAAGAAACAAAAATAAGGTGACAGTCCGTATCAATAGTAGAGGTGGGGATGTATTTGCAGCCCAAGCTATTTTTACACATTTAAAAACACTTAAAGCGAAAGTAGAAATTATTATAGAAGGTATTGCAGCAAGTGCAGCGACCATTATTACATGTGCTGGAGATACTGTTAAGATTAGCCCTGGTTCAGCATTTATGATACATAATCCCAGTATTACAGTATGGGATAGCTTTGAAGCAAAAGACCTTGAACAACTGAAAGAGATGCTTGATAGTGTGAAAAATTGTATCATAGAGACTTATTGTACTAAGACCACATTAAGTAAATTAGAGTTAGCCGATATGATGGATGCTGAAACATGGTTAACAGGTCGAGAAGCAGTTGAGAAAGGCTTTTGTGATGAGCTATTAGAGGATACAAAGGTAACGAATAACATTCTTAATAATCGCATGGTACTCGTTAACAATGTAGCACATGACCTTAGTGGGTTTAAAAATATGCCAGTTTTTGAACCTGTAAATATAAAACAAGAACCACAAGACAATCAAATTGGCAATGCACCAGCAAATCTAACTAAGGAAAATCAAAATGAAGGGAGTAGTACAATGACATTAGAAGAAATTAAAGCAAATCACCCACAGCTAGTAGAACAAATTAAAAATGAGGCAAAGCAAGAGGAAAGAGAACGTATCAAAGCGATTGAAAATATCTCGGCAACTATTGGCAAGGAACTTGTGGCAAAAGCTAAGTTTGAAGAGCCTATGGATGCAAAAGAACTAGCCTTCCAAGCACTACAAAATCAACAGCAAAATGCATCCCAGTTCTTAACAAATCTTAATGAAGATGCGAAAAATTCAGGTGGAGATAATGTTACTGCAGAATGTAAGGAGCTAGACCCTGAAGAACAAATTAAAGAAAAAGTGAGTGCACTAAGTAATGCACTTAACAAAGATAAAAGGAGAGTGAAATAAGATGGCCAAGTTAGTTCAAGATGGAGATACATTTACACCAGATCATTTATTTATAAGTGGTAGTGTCACAGCGCTTACACAAGGGATTACTTTAGTAGCTGGTACCAATGCTAAAAGAGGTGCAATTATTATTGCAGATGCAAGTACTGGGAAAGGTGAAGTAGCAGACAAGACAAAAACAGACCATAAGCTAGTAGGTATCTTGACGGATGATGTGAATGCTGAAGCTGATACGATTGCAACGGTGTATATCACAGGACATTTTAATCAAGAGGCTCTAAGTTGTATTTCAGGCACATCATATAAGGATTACGAATATGAAATGAAAAAATTAGGTATGTACTTAGATACTGTTAAGGGAGGAAATTAATATGTCACAAAAATTTACTACGATTGAAATGCTTCAAGCATTAGATTTAAGAAAACCTATTGGAAGTTTCTTCACAAGCTTTTTCCCAGTAAGCAATACACATGTAGCTGAAATTTTACAATTAGAAATCAAAAAAGGTAAGCGTACGATGGCACCATTTGTTGCCCCACGTGTAGGTGGAAAGGTCATGAAACGAAGTGGTTCAACGACTAAACTTCTTCAAACACCTAAGCTTGCACCAGAACGTCCAATGACAATTGATGATATCAGTAAAAAAGGTTTTGGTGAAAGTATTTATTCAAATAAATCACCAGAAGAACGTGCAGTAGAGTTACTTGGAAGAGATATGACGGAGCTTGAAGAAGCTATTCAACGTAGAAAAGAATGGATGGCACGTGAAATTCTTTTAACAGGAGCTATTAACGTTCAAGATGAAGAAGATGGAGTTGACGTAGAAATTGATTTCAATTTCACTAATAAGACAACACTTTCTGGTGAAGCACTTTGGACTGCAGCTACATCAAATCCTATTGAAGATTTAGCAACATGGAGAAGAGCTATTATTAAAGCTACTGGAAAAGCACCTACAGTATGTATTATGGCAAATGATGTCTATCAAACATTTAAGGTACATCCAAAAGTAAATCAAGAAAGACAACTTATTAATGCTTCAAATATTAAGATTGAACCACGTATTATAGATCCATCTCTTACATTCCTTGGACGACTAGTAGAACTTGATTTAGATATTTATAGCTATGATGAATGGTTCGTAGATGATAATGGTGTAGAGCAACCAATGTTGCCAGCTGGTAAGCTTATGTTACTTCCAGAGGAAGTGGGTTCATTTGAATATGGTTCTGTTACACAACTTGAAGGAGAGGACTTTATGACCTATGAAGCTGAAATTGTACCACAAGTACTTGCTGATCCAAGAAATAATATTAAGACAGTACGTTTAACATCAAGACCACTTCCAAAACCAAATGATGTAGATAGTTGGTATGTAGCAACTGTTACAGCAGGAAACTAGGAGGGATGATTGATGGTGAAATGTAAAGTGTTAGCCTCTATTACGACAAGAGAAGAAGGCATACGTAAAGTTTATGAGAAGGGAAGTAGCATTGTACTGGATGAAAAAGAAGCTGAACGTCTTGTTAAAGAAGCAGTTATAGAAATAGTAGATAGGCTCGAAGATGATGACAAGGTACAAGAAGTTGATTACCTTGATGAGAAGACCCTGAAGAAGATGAACAAAGAGGAGCTTATTCAGTATGGCCTTAAAATAGGAATCGAAGTATCAAAGGAAATGAAAAACCCAGAAATAGTAGATTCAATACTTGATTACATAGGTGAGAAAGAAAGTCTAGGTGAATAACATGGCATTAAATTTTAGAGAGCAACTTCAAAAAGATGAGGCTGCTTTTTTTAATTGCAATGAATTTGCTGAGCAAGTGCTTATTGGAGAACAAAGCATACCTATTATTAACTGCAAAGATGAGCTAAAAGAGCGCAAGATTAAAGAAGCTGAAGGAACCTATGTAGGAGAAATTATCTTCCTAGCTCAAAAACAATACTTCAAAACAAGACCTCAAGAAGGTCAGAAAATTAAAATGAATAATGAACTTCACTACGTCATGGAATGCGAATCATTAATGAATGCATACAAAATAACATTAGGTAAGAATTATTCATAGTAAAAGAGGGTATAGATGACCATTTATAATACACTGAATAACTTTAAATCATTTATTGAAGAGGTTGCTCGTAATGAGCGACTTCTTACAAAAACAAATCAAAGTAAAATGCCACAAGTTAAGCTAGGATACTTAGAAGAAAATGAGTATGGAGAAGAAAAAGAAGATTTTCCATACATTGTAATACGCTACTTGAAGGATCAAGTGAACGAAGAATCGGCAACAGTAAATATTAAAATACTGTTTGGAGCTTATAGTGAGGATAGTGAAGGATGGATGGATATCCTTCATTGTATGGAGGTTATTAAGCGAGAGATACTGAAGAAGCAGAGTTTTGATTTCTATACAGTAGAGTTCCCTATTAAGTGTACGATTCCAGAAGAACAACCATTTCCATACTATGTTGGAATGATGGAATTAGAATTAACGGTACCTCGAATAGAGATGGAAGGAGATGAAGCCCCATGGCCAGTGTAAAGAGTAAGAAAGAAACGAGTGACAAGACACCTGATAAAAGGATTTATTGTGGGCCGAACTTGCCGGGACTTAATCAATTTGCAGTTATAAACGGACAGAACAATATTATAAAAATGCATATTGAGTCATGTCCAGCTATTAGCAAATTAATAGTGCCCATTAATAAGCTTAATCATACACGTTTAAAACTTGCAGTAAAAGGAAGCTTTGAGCAACAAAAATATATGGAAATTATGAACTATTTAGGAGGTAGATAAGATGAGCGGATATAGACATGGTGTTTATGTATCGGAAGTGCCAACAAGTTTAATACCACCTGTAGAAGCATTAGCAGGACTACCCGTTGTAGTGGGAACAGCACCTATTCATCTTGCCAAAAGTCCAAAGGTGAATGAACCTGTATTATGTTATACATACAAAGAAGCAGTTGAAGCTTTTGGATACAGTGATGACTTTGAAAGTTATACATTATGTGAGTTTATGAAATCACATTTTACACTCTTTAGTGTCGCACCGGTGGTATTGATCAATGTACTTGATGCAACACAGCATAAAGAAGATGTTCCAGAAGCACCAAAACAAGTAATAGATGGAGAAGTCATTCTCAGTGATCCTGTCATTACATCTACACTTATTGTAAAAGGAGAAGGTGATACAGCACTTACATTAGGAGAGGACTATGAGATCGCTTTTAATGGAACTGGAGAACTTATCATTTCTATTATTAGAGGTAGTCTACAAGAAGTGAAAGTTGCCTATAAAAAATTAACACCAAACACTGTAATAAGTGATGATATTATTGGTGGCATTAGTGGTGAGGGTAAATTAACAGGGCTTGAACTTGTTAATGAGGTACTTCCTAGATTTGGGCTGGTACCAGGGCAATTATTATCCCCTAAATTTAGTACAGAACCAACTGTAGCAGCAGTTATGGTAAGTAAAGCAAGTAATATTAATGGTTATTTTAAGTGTATGGCACTTACAGACATTCCAGTAGAGCAAGTAGGTAACTATTCAGAGGTTGCACAGTGGAAAACATCTAATAACTATGTCTATGAAAATCAAATTGTATGTTGGCCAAAAGTGAGGCTAGGAGATGCAGTCTATCATATGAGTACACAATTAGCTGGTCTGATGTGTAAAGTAGATGCTTCACATGATGGAGTGCCTTATGTGTCACCATCAAATCACAACTTACAGATTAATGGTTTAGTAGGCAAATCAGGTAAAGAGGTTATCCTAGGTATAGACCAAGCAAATTATCTTAATGGACAAGGGATAGTAACAGCCATTAACTTTAGTGGTGGTTGGAAAGCTTGGGGCAATCGTACATCATGTTATCCATCCGTCACAGATCCTAAAGATGCATTTATTTCTGTAAAGCGAATGTTCTATTGGATAGGAACGACCATTATACAAACATTTTGGCAAAAAGTAGATGGACCTATTACAAGACGTTTAGTTGATACGGTAATCGATAGCGTTAATATTTGGCTAAATGGTTTAACAGCTAGTGGATATATATTAGGTGGACGTGTGGAGTTTCTTGAAGAAGAGAATCCTTCAACAGCTATTATGGATGGAAAGGTTAAGTTCCACTTGTATGTAACACCACCATCACCAGCAAGAGAAATGGACTTCGTGCTTGAATATGATGTTGAATATCTGAAAGCACTATTTGCATAGAAAGAGGGGTAGAAATTTATGAGTAAAATTCCAGATAAGCTCATAGCCTTAAGGGCTTTTAAAGATGGGAAAGATATGTTAGGTATTGCAGATGTAGAACTACCTGATATTGAAGCCATGTCAGATACGATTAAAGGAGCTGGTATTTCAGGGGAGGTAGATTTGCCGACACTTGGGCATATAGGGGCAATGAGTATGACCGTTAACTGGCGAAGTGTATGTGGGGATTTAATTGAACTAGCAGCACCAGTGACACATGCATTAGATTTTAGAGGTTCAATACAGAGATTTGATAATGTAGAGGGAAAACTTAAAACAGTTGCAGTCAAACACATTGTTCGTGTGATTCCTAAAAAGTTTTCTCCAGGCAAAATGGAAGGTGGAGCAAGTACAGAAAGTGTAAATGAATTCAGTGTACTTTACTACAAAATGGTGCTCGATGGGAAAGTTGCTATAGAAATAGATCCATTTAACTATATCTATATAGTGAATGGAGTAGATTATTTAAAAGAAGTAAGAAGAGACTTAGGCTTATAAAGCTTAGGTCTTTTTATAAATAAGGAGGAAGTATATGAAAATTACATTAAAGAAACCAATTAACTTTGAAGGTGAAGAAATTAAAGTATTAGAGATGGATTTAGATAACTTAACAGGTAAAGACATGATTGATGCACAAAAGGAAATTCAATCTATGGATGTGCCTGTTCAGGAGTTTAACAAGGAATATTTAGGGGTTATTGCTGCAAAGGCATGTGGTAGACCGACAGATTTAATTCCACTTCTAGGTATTAAGGATTTTAGTGCGGTAACGGTACAAGTGCAAAATTTTTTATTAGGAGAGGAATTACCTCAAGAACAGACTTTAGAAGAATAGTATTTGAAATGGCCCAAGCATCCTTTACTCCAATAACCTACTGGTTAGATCAATCTTTAGATGAACTTGAAGCATGGATAGAGGCTATGCAAGAGGAAAAGGGGTGAAAGTATGGCATCAAGCAAGCAATATCAAATTGCTTTTGCCTTAAATAGTAAACTAGCCTCTGGCTTTAATAAAAGCTTTAATAGTGCTACAAAAAGTATACAAAGTTTAGCTAAAACAGCAAAGGCAGCTATGGCCACAACTATAGGTGCAATCGGTGCAAAAAATACCGTAGGCGTAGCACTAACTGAAGCGATGAATCTAGAAGGCTTTAAGATGCAACTTGAAACAGCGACTAAGTCAGCCCAAAAAGCTGGAGAAATCATGAAGTGGTCTATTGACTTAGCGAACCGAACACCATTTGAGACAGGTTCAGTTGTAGAAGCAAGTGCTAGACTTGAAGCCATGGGTTTATCCGCACAAAAGTATTTACCTATGATAGGTGATATGGCAGGTGCAACCAATAAAGACCTTATACAAGCTACTGAAGCTATTATTGATGCCCAAACAGGAGAATTAGAGAGGCTTAAAGAGTTTGGGATTAAGAAAGATGACATCGTAGCATACGCTTATGAAAAGATGAATAAGACACAAGTTGTCAACAACAAGGGTCAGATCACCAACCAAGCAAAATTTAACGAAGCCATGCTTGCTCTTATGGACGATAAGTTCAAAGGCGGAATGGAAAAACAAGCAAGTACATTAAAAGGGATCATGTCTACAATATCAGGAGTTATGAAATCGGGTATGGCAACAATGGTTGGTGTGACTTCTGATGGAACTATCAAACAAGGTAGCTTAATGGAGCTATTAAAGGATAAAGCTAAAACGCTAGGAGAGGCATTTGTTAAGTGGCAGCAAGATGGGACATTTGAAAAAATAGGTGATCAAATTGATAGTGGTATTTCAAAAGCTATTAATAGCTTTAAGTACCTAAAAAATTGGTCGTTAGATACCTTTAATGCAATGAAAGCAAAAGTCCTTGAACATGGCCCTTTATTAGAGAGAATCGCCCAGTTTGTAGATAATATAAAAGTCAAGTTTAAGGATTTAAAAGGCGGTACATCTACTTTAGATTGGTTAAAAGATACAGCACTGCCTAAAGTAGCCGATGGCATATTATTTGTACTAGATCAAGCCATAGCATTATATGATTTTATCAGTACAAATTGGAGTACATTGAAACCTATTGTTGTAGGATTAGGTACAGCTTTTGTAGGATGGAAAATAGGTTCTCTAGTAGTAGAGTTTTATAAAACAGCAAAAGCGATTACAGTAGCGACTATTGCACAGAAGAAGTTAACATTGGCCAAAGTAGCAGATAAGGCTGAAACAATTTATATAAAAGCACTTTATGCAGGAGATTTCTTAAAGTCTTTATTAATGCAAGGGAAAGCCATTGCAGGCAATACACTTGCATGGACCATTAATACCGCTCAATTAGTTGCACAAAAAGTAGGATTGGTTGCTTTAAAAGGTATTCAATTAGCTTCACAAGGTGTAACAATGGCACTTACAGCTGCACAGTGGGCACTTAATGCAGCCTTTATTGCATCACCTATTGGATGGGTAGTACTTGGGATAGGCGCATTAATTGGTGTAGGTGTTCTTCTATGGAAGAATTGGGATACTATAAAAGTAAAAGCATTTGAATTATGGGAAGGTATTCAATCAGCATTTGGTGGTGTAGGACAATGGTTTTCTGGTCTTTGGGAAGGTGTGAAGTCAACTTTTAAAGGGTTTGTTAACTTTATTATTGGTGGTTTAAATAAGATACCAGAGTCACTTAATAAGTTGATAGGCGTTGGACAGAGTTTTGGAATTAACATCCCTAATATTCCAACAATTCCTATGTTCGCTAAAGGAACGATGAGTACACCTAAAGGCTCTTTTATAGCAGGTGAAAAAGGTCCAGAACTTATTTCGGGTGCACCAGGAAGAAGAGTCTTTACTAATGCACAAACTAAAGGGATTTTATCAAAAGGTAATAATGAAAGTCCAAAATTTGTTTATAGCCCAAATGTTATGGTTAAGGGTGATGGTATATCTGAATCAAAGCTTGCACAGATTCTTGAAGCTGAAAGAAGAAAGTTTATGGCAGAAGTAAAAGCAATGTTGAAAGGAAGGGATAGGTTAGCTTATGGATAATAGATACATAACGTCACAAGGCGATACTTGGGATATGATTAGCTATAAAGTATATGGTAATGAGAAGTATGTAGATAAGCTTATTCAAGCTAACCTACATTATAAAGAAGTAATTATATTTTCAGCTAATGTTAAACTTAATATTCCAGAAGCAAACTTAATAAATGAAAGTAAATTGCCACCTTGGAAGAGAGGTGTACAATGAGTAGAAGAGTAGAGCTTAAGGTAAAGTATCAAGGCGTAGATATAAGTAAAGATATTGCAAAATATCTTTTAAGCTTTTCATATACAGACAATGCAACAAATGAGGCTGATGACTTAGATATCATGCTTGAAGATAGTGAAGGTCTATGGCATGGTGATTGGTTGCCTGAAAAGGGTGATCTTATCCATGCCTCTTTTAATGTAAAGAACTGGGAAGAGGGAGAGCAGGCTTTACTTTGTGGAACATTTACTATTGATGAAATAAACTTGGATGGGCCACCGGATATAGTTTCTTTAAAGGGCCAATCTGTACCTATTGTATCTTCTATAAAGTACACTAAAAAAACAAAGTCTTGGAAGAATGTAAATCTATCACAGATTGCAAAAGATATCGCAAAAGTATGTGGACTTAAATTAATGTTTGAGTGTAGTGAGGACCCTAAGTATGAGAGTGTAGATCAGGTTAAACAAAGTGATATGAGTTTTTTACAAAAGTTATGTACTCGAGAAGGCATATCCTTAAAAGTAACTGATAATCAAATGGTTCTTTTCGAGCAGAAGCTCTACGAACAAAGTGAAGTCGTTGAAACTTATATAAAAGGTAAGTCAAATATATTAAGTTATGGTTTTAATACCTCATCTAATGATACATCATATGGTAGCTGCAGAGTACGCTACACTAATCCAACAACAAATAAAGTGATTGAATATACGACGACAGTAGGCGAGGGTCCACAACTAGAAATCAATGAGCAAGTTAAGTCTGTAGATGAAGCAAAACGTGTATCAAGTCAACGTCTTAGAGAAAAAAACATGAAGGAATATCAAGCAAATTTAAGCGTTTTAGGTAACGTTAATCTTGCATCAGGTGTAACAATAGAGTTAAAAGGTTGGCACAAATTTGATGGTAAATATATTATTCAAAAAGCTACTCATAAAGTAACAGGTGGTTATACAACAGACTTAGAACTTACGAAATGTTTGGAGGGATATTGATGGAAGTTAGAACAGGAAAAATATCTAGTGTAAATCAAGAAAAATGTACTGCTAAAGTACTTTTTGAGCAGTTGGATAATATGGTCTCTAAAGACTTAATTATTATTACTAGAAATGGAACTTCATTAACCATTGAAGAGCTCCCTAAAATCAATCAACCTGTACTTTGTTTGTTTCTAGAGGACTCTTCAGATGGCTTTATACTTGGAAGTTGGAAGGTGAATTAAATATGATAGGCGCTTTAGGAGATATTCTATTTAAAGTATCTATAAAGAATGTAAATACTTTTCAAGATTTTTCAAGAAGTAGTTCAGGAAGATGGGCCACCCATGAAGTACATATGCAAAAACCAAAAGGTGAGTTCTTAGGGCCAGACTTGGATTCAATTAGTTTTACAATGCATTTTGATGTTCTACTAGGGAGAAACCCACGCTATGATATGGAGAAGCTTATGCAATATAGTAGAACGGGTGAGTCATTACTCCTTGTTATTGGAGGAGATGCTATGGGTTACTACCGTTGGGTTGTAGAAAGTGTAGATCAAGAATATACAAAGGTAGATAATCATGGGAATGTCTTACAAGGTAAAGCTGATGTTAAACTTAAGGAATATATTAAGTAGGAGGGAAATGTATGTACGAGGTAACAACAGAACTTAAACCTCTTAATATGCTTGCGATAGGAGAAGAAGAAATCCTTCAAAATATAGCTATGATATTAACAACTGCAAAAGGGTCAGTTCCACTGGATAGAAATTTTGGAATAGATATGAGTGCTTTAGATTTACCTATTGAAATGGCGCAAAATATTTGTACAGCTAAAATTATTGAAGCTATACAAGATTATGAGCCTAGAGTAAAAGTAACTAAAGTAACCTATGAAAAAGACCATTTAACAGGTAGTTTAAAACCGAAAGTGATGGTGGTAATAAATGAGCCTTAAAAATTTAAAACAAATTGAGTTTTGTGATACATCAACATCAAATGTAGAAAAAGATATTATTAATACATACGAGGCAATAGCAAATAAAAAACTTTATCCAGGTGATCCTGTGAGATTGTTTTTAGAAGCTATTGCCTCTATTATTACCCAACAGCGTGTCATTATTGATTTTAGTGGAAAACAAAACTTATTAGCATACGCACAAGGTGACTACCTAGATCAAGTTGTAGCATTAGTAGGTGTAAAAAGATTAGAAGCTTCCTCAGCAAGATGTACAATTCGTTTTTCATTATCAAATGCACAAACAAGTGTTATAACCATACCTAAAGGCACAAGGGTAAAAGCAGGCGAACTTTATTTTGCAACAATAGAGGATGCAATTATTTTACCAGGAAAATTAACTATTGACGTGGTGGTAGAGTGTATGACACCAGGTGTTGTAGGAAATGGTTTTGTAGCGGGACAGATTAATCAACTTGTAGATGTATTCCCATACTTTAATCAAGTTACAAGTCTCACAACGACTACTGGTGGTACCGATAAGGAAAATGATGAGGCATTAAGGCAAAGAGCCTATGAAGCGCCCAACTCTTACTCGTGTGCAGGAAGTGATGGGGCTTATGCTTTTTGGGCAAAAACTGTATCTCCTGAAATTGGAGATGTAGCAGTTATTACACCCACACCTGGTAAAATTAATATTATTCCTATTGGAGTAAATGGAGAGCTACTATCAGAAGAGTTAAGAAATAAGATTCTAGATAGATGCAGCGCTAAAGATGTAAAGCCATTAACAGATCTTGTTAGTGTTATACAGCCAACAAAGCAAAATTATGCCTTAGATCTTCAGTTTTGGATAGATAAAAAAGATGCAGCAATGACTACAGTTATTCAAAAGCAAGTTGAAAAAGCAATAGCAGAGTATAAACTATGGCAGCAAGGTAAGCTGGGAAGAGATATTAATCCATCTGAGTTAATTTATCGTGTGATGCAAGCTGGTGCTAAACGTGTAAATGTTATAAGTCCAAGTTATACAGTATTAGATAGTACAAGTATAGCTTACTTAACCAGTGAATCGGTTATTTTTGGAGGAGTAGAAGATGCATAACATGAAAGACTTATCCATTAAAGCGTTATTACCATCTAGTATTTCCTATGATAAGCAAATACTAGCATCATGTGAGGCTATTGATTTAGAAATGAAGAAACTTCAGAGTGCTATACAAAGGCTTTATATATTGCCAAGTATTGATACTTTAGAAGATGATATGGTTGATTTAATGGCACAGCAATTTGATGCACCTTATTATGATGCAACATTACCATTAGGAACTAAGAGAAGATTAGTTAAAAATGCAATTAATTGGCATAAGAAAAAAGGGACTGTAGCTGCAGTAGAAGAGGTAGTAAGCACAATCTTCGGAGAAAGTACGGTAGAAGAATGGTATGAATATGGTGGAGAGCCTCATCACTTTAGAATCACGACAACAAACATAAGTGTTGATGAAAGTTTCATTAATAGATTTAAAGAAGCAGCTGAACACGTCAAAAGAAAAAGTAGTTGGCTTGATGAAGTTATCGTATTACTAGCTAGTGAGCTAAGTATTTATGTAGGTTTTGCATTACATACAGGGGACACAATAACTATAAGACAGGAGGAATAAAAAGCATGAGTATTTCAGGTGTATTTTTCACAAATAAAGGACGCATCTTACAAGCTAAAGCTCAAACTGGTACACCATTGCACTTCACACGCATAGCCATAGGTGATGGAGAATTGCAAGGGCAGGCACCACAAACACTTAATGTACTTATAAGTGAAAAGTTATCAATAGATATAACAAAACTTGTAACTGGTGAAGATGGTACGGCTAAAATAGGTGGTTCCTTTAATAATAGTAATCTTGAGACAGGATTTTATTACAGAGAACTTGGTCTCTTTGCACGTGATCCTGATGATAGTGCGAAAGAGATTCTTTATGTGTATGGTAATGCTGGAGCATTAGCAGATTACATACCAGCACAAGGAAGTGAACTGATTGAGAAGAAGATAGATATTATTGCGATTATAGGGAATGCCATAAATGTGAGTGCCACAATTAATCAAAGTTTAGTATATGCAACTATTGAAGACATTGAGGATCATAATATTAATCCAGTCGCACACCCTGAGTTAATCAATCAAATCAAGAATTTATCTAGTCCATATGTTATACCAGAAGGTTCAGATATTCCTATTCAAGATAGAGTAAAGGGGAAGATGTATTTTAAAGTTACAAGTAGGCAGAATGGTGGAAGTAGTAATGGCATTATAAAAGTAAGCCCTAATATGGGGATTGAAATAAAAGAATAAGGAGTGAACAATATGTCAGCATTAAAAAAGGTAAGAGTACAATTATTAGATGAAAATACAAGTGCAGTTATCGAAGAAGTGGATGTATTAACATCTGCAGATGCTGTTACATTTTCAGATGGAGAAACCTTTCAACAAAAGCTAGATAGAGGTAAATTAACAGGGCCCAAAGGTGCAACGGGAGCAGTTGGTCCACAAGGTCCTATAGGAGTCACAGGCCCACAGGGTCCAGCTGGAGTTGCAGGATCTAAAATGCACAATGTTACTGGGACACCAGCTACATCATTAGGTGTAGTAGGAGATTGGGCATTAAACACATCTAATGGAGATGTATTTGAAAAAACAGCATCTACAACTTGGACTAAAAGAGGAAACTTTAGAGGAACAACTGGAGCACAGGGACCAGTAGGAGCAACAGGTGCCACAGGGCCACAAGGTCCAAGGGGAGAAACAGGAGCAACGGGGCCGCAAGGGCCAGCAGGTGCAAAGGGGGCCACAGGACCACAGGGGCCTAAAGGTGATCCAGGTGATGGCATTAAAGTTGGGACAACTACATCCAATGCAGTACCAAGAAAACTATTTTTTAAAGTAATAGAATAGGAGGCATGACATGGCTAAATTAAAAGGAGAACTTCAGGCCGATAATGGAGATGTGCTACATCCTCATACATCTGCAGACGTTGTATTTATGGAGGATGGAACAAGTGCAGAAGAAAAAATTAAAAGTATAGATCAGACAATAACGGGTATAGATGTTTCGGGTGATGTTAGACGGGTTGTCAACGAAAGAGTTAATGCAGATACTTCTAAACCACTTAGTACTCTGATTAATGAATGGATTACTTCAGCTAAAACAGCTATTTTAAATGCAATAAGCACTTTGACAACACATGTAACAAACCAACATACAGCAACTAAGAATCATGTAACTGCGAATAGTAATAATAGTAATGTGTTTTTGAATAGTAGAATAGCTGAAGAGTCAGGGCAGACGAGAAACACTATATCTACAGTAATTAATGTTGCTAGAGATGATATTAAAAGTCATATGTCTAATTCTATGGCAAATCCTAAGATTATCAAGAGTATTCAAAGAGGAGTTTTTACACCCGAAAGTAGCAGGAGAACTGTAACAATTGGTGCAGTTAACATGTCAAAGTCTCTTGTAATTAGTGAGACTGCAATGCATGGTACATCATCCAATTATACAAACACATGTGTTTTAACGAATAGTACAACGCTAACATTTGCTGGTGGTACAAATTATCAAGTGGCATGGCAAGTTATAGAATTTTATTAGAAAGGAGTAGGTTAAATGTTTAATTATGCACAAATTAATGAACAAGGTTATTGTATCGGTATATCTTCATTAACGAATGAAGTTGTACAAGAAAATATGATTCTTATTGAACAGTATGACAATTTGTATATTGGTAGAAAGTATGACAGAGAATCAAAACAGTGGACTGATGAACATTTATCTATACTAGATCAGCAGGCAGAATTAACATTACAAGATATCAAAAAGGATACATCACCCATTAAAGCAACAACTTCATTAACTGCAAATGATGCTTTAACAATTATGGAGTATCAAGCTACACTTGATGAAAAATTAAGTAAAATAATTGTCCATTTAGGATTATAAAATAATATATTTAAAGGAGGTATCAC
>NZ_JAQIFT010000056.1:0-18434 GCF_027857615.1 Holtiella tumoricola | reverse complement strand
AAAAGGAGATGTCATATGACATCTCCTTTTTTATTTATTTTTAACTCTATTTTGCTTTATTACTCTATGGTATAATGAAATTTATATACATTATTCTGTAAAAAGGAGTTCTTATGAAAGATTTAACTCAAGGTAATGAAGCAAAAGTTATGCTCCAATTTGCATTCCCTTTAATTGTAGGAAATATATTTCAACAGTTTTATAATATTGCAGATACTATTTTGGTTGGTAAATTTGTAGGTTCTGATGCCCTCGCTGCTGTCGGTTCCTCTTTTTCTATAGTTATCTTTTTAACTTCAATTATTATAGGACTTTGCATGGGTGCTTCTACTCTATTTGCTCATTTTTTTGGTGCAAAAGAAATCTCATTACTCAAAAAAAGTATTTATAATGGCTTCATTTTTATCGCTCTTTTAACGCTTATTCTTAACGTCTTAGTCCTTAGCTTCAGTACTCCAATCTTACAACTTGTACATACACCTGAAAGTATATTTACAGCTACTAAAACCTATTTGACCATTATCTTTTATGGATTAGGCTTTACCTTCTTATACAACTACTTTAGTTGTTTATTAAGAGCCCTTGGTAATTCCTTTATGCCCTTAATCTTTTTAATTGTTTCATCTTTACTTAATATTGTCCTAGATCTTATTTTCATAATAGGTTTTCAGATGGGTGTAGAAGGTGCTGCCCTTGCTACCATTATTGCTCAAGCTTTCTCTGCACTACTCATTACATTTTACAGTACAAAAAAGCTCTCCTTCTTACATTACACTAAACAAGATTTTCGCCTTAACATACCACTTATGAAACAATTAATTCATTACAGTGTTTTTACAAGTATCCAACAATCCATTATGAACTTCGGCATTTTAATGATTCAAGGTCTTGTAAACACTTTCGGTGTATCTGTAATGGCTGCATTTGCTGCCGCCGTTAAAATTGACGCCTTTGCTTATATGCCAGCACAAGATTTTGGAAATGCTTTTGCTATTTATATTGCTCAAAATAAAGGTGCCAAACAAACCAAGCGTATACATAAAGGTATTAAAATTGCCTTAGGTATTTCAACCCTCTTTTGTGCTATTGCTTCACTGTGTGTTCTTTTATTTGCCACACCACTTTTAACATTATTTATCTCAAAAGACGCACTAGAAATTCTCCGCTATGGTAAAGAATACTTATGGATTGTTTCAACATTTTATATCCTTATCGGTTACCTTTTCTTAAGCTATGGGTACTATAGAGGCATAGGTAAAGCCAATATTTCTGTTATTCTAACCGTTATCTCTCTTGGATTACGTGTAGCCCTTGCTTATACGTTCGCTCCTTCACTTGGTGTTGTTGCTATTTGGTGGGCTATTCCTGTAGGTTGGTTTATTGCTGATCTTACAAGTCTTTGTTTTTATATCTATTTTAAAAAGAATCATTCTAATCCTATAAATACAAAATCCTGCTAATGGATAAAATCCATTAGCAGGATTTATTTTATTAAAAATTCACTTCTGTTCCATAATAGATACAGGTGAATAATTTTTCCATTTCACTTGGTGTAATACTTCTTGGATTAGATCCTGTGCAAGCATCTCCTACAGCAAGTTCAGAAATTTTACTTACTTTTTGTTTAAATTCTTCTTCATTGATTCCAAAAGCTTTTAATGTTTTAGGAATACCTAATTTTACATTATAGTCATCAATCTTGTCACATAATTTTTCTACAAGTTCATGATCATCGCTACCTTCAAGACCAACAGAACGTGCAATTTCTGCATAACGTGTTACTGCATCTTTAGCATTGAATTTAATAACATATGGAAGATAAATAGCATTAGCACAACCATGTGGAATATGACCTGTAGAGAAGGCTGCCCCTGTTTTATGTGCCATAGAGTGTACAATGCCTAAAAGTGCATTTGAAAATGCCATTCCAGCTAAACATTGTCCGTAGTGCATTTGTTCTCTCGCTTCCATATCACCGTCATATGATGCAGGCAAATAATCAAATACCATCTGAATTGCTTTTATTGCAAGAGGATCTGTAAATGGTGTATGAAGTGTAGAAACATAAGCTTCTATAGCATGAGTTAATGCATCCATTCCTGTATGTGCAGTAAGCTTTGGCGGCATGGTTTCTGCAAGCAATGGATCAACAATTGCAACATCCGGTGTAATATTAAAGTCTGCTAAAGGATATTTAATTCCTTTTTCATAATCTGTAATAACAGAAAAAGCCGTTACTTCTGTCGCTGTACCTGATGTAGATGGAATTGCTAAAAACTTAGCTTTTTGTCTAAGTTCTGGAAAATTAAATGGTGTGATTAAGTCTTCAAATGAAGTTTCTGGATATTCATAAAATGCCCACATTGCTTTAGCTGCATCAATAGGAGAACCACCTCCCATTGCAATAATCCAATCTGGCTCGAATTCACGCATAGCTTCTGCACCCTTCATAACTGTTTCTACAGAAGGATCTGGCTCAACATTTTCAAAAAGCTGAACTTCTATACGCGCTTCTTTTAAATATGAAACGACTTGATCCACAAATCCAAAGCGTTTCATAGAACCTCCACCTAAAACTAAAATAGCTCGTTTGCCTTTTAAAGTCTTTAACATTTCTAATGAACCTTTTCCATGATATAAATCACGAGGTAATGTAAATCTTGCCATTTTTCTTTCCCCCTACTCACTTAATCTTTATGTTATAATTTTAACATTCTTAAAGTTATAAGGGTAATATAAATCTAGATATACCATTATATATTTATATACATGTCTATATATATAAACAAATACATACTAGTATCACCCCTTTACCCCATGTATCATTTCTTCTTTTATCCTCTCTAATTGGTTAATAAATTGTCTATCTAGTCCGTTTAGTCGATAACGTTTAGGATAAATCAGTACATCCTTATTCACATTATCATTTACTTCACACTTTCTTTGAACAAGTCCATAGCGTTCTAATAAAATAGAGGGTACAGGTGATACCCACATGTAACTTGTGGGAACTTCACTAAGTAAATCAAATTGACTACCTCTTTCATAGACATAGATTTGTTTACTAGATGTTTCCGCCCAATTACTCTTTTTAATCTCTATACTTGATAAAGTTGGCACCACTAGGTCTCCATGGATAACTTCAATATAGTCTTCTAGATCTTGTAAGGTAATATTTTCACTATATGCTAATGGATGTTCCTTAGACATAAGAACAAGGTATTCAAACGTCCATAACGTCTCATATTTAAACTCTTTTTCATTCAGTAAATGTAAGAAGTACTTTTCATATTGAGTCGCATAACGGATGATTCCTAAATTAAATCCATTTTCCAATATATTTTCAATAGCTTCCATAGAATTAGTTTCCTTAAAGTCAATGGTCGCTGTGCCTTTCATCTCTAAATCATTTATAAAATGAGTAAAGGCATAAGTAATATAACTGGCCCTAGGCACAGAAATTCTAAAATCTACTTTTTTAGTACTACTAGGCTTATAATAAGATTCTAATGCATCAATTTGCATTAATACATTTTTTGCATAACTTAAAAATTCTGCCCCCTTCTTAGTAGGAATAATGCCTTTTGCTGTTCTTTTAAAGAGCGTAATGCCAATACTTGCTTCTAACTCTTTTATGGATTTGCTTAAATTAGGCTGTCCCATATAGAGATGCTCAGCCGCCTTTGTAATCGAGCCTGTCTTTTCAACTTCAATTGCATATTTTAAATGGGTTATATTCAAATACTCACCTTCTTAATATGTAATATTTAATTAAAATATTATGAACTTTTCTACATCCCTATTATACCGATTTTTAAGTCATATAAGAAGTCCTTTTAATCGTTTTAATTTTAGACACTTTATTAAAATTGTGTATCTATTCTACTTGACATTTAAAATAAGTCATGCTAACATGCTCTTAAATATTTAATAGATTTGAGGTGAAAAGATGAAATAGTACTTTCTTGCAGACTTATATTAAGCAGAATAAATTTTCAATGGCGGCATAGATCGTTTATTTATGATGCTTATTTGCAGGAAGTACATTTCTTCTTTTTGTTTATTTAATAGTCCATCCATTTCTCTATCCCAAAGATAGGGTGAGCTTTGCTGTCTATTAATAAGCCGTAAGAATGTACATTCTTGCGGCTTATTTTATTGCACAAGGAGCTGATTTTATGTCATCAATTAATATATGTAATTTAACCTTTGCCTACGAAGGCACTTATGATAATATCTTTGAAAATGTTTCTTTTCAAATGGATACGGATTGGAAACTAGGTTTTACAGGGCGCAATGGTCGTGGCAAAACAACCTTCTTAAACTTGCTACTTGGTAAGTATGAATATAAAGGAACGATTTCCGCTACTGTACAATTTGACTATTTCCCTTTCCAAGTGGATGACAAGACTTTAATGACTATGGAAATTATTGAAGACTTACATCCTGATTGCGCTTATTGGGAAATCAAAAAAGAGCTGAATTTACTCCAAGTCGATGAAGATGTCCTTTATCGTCCTTTTAACACCCTTTCACAAGGTGAGCAAACCAAAGTCTTACTTGCTGTTTTGTTCCTTAGAGAACATCACTTTTTACTTATTGATGAACCTACAAATCATCTAGATGTGACATCTAGACATGTGGTCTGTAACTATTTAAATAATAAAAAGGGCTTTATCCTTGTTTCTCATGACCGTGCCTTTTTAGATGGCTGTACAGACCATATGCTTGCCATTAATAAGACAAATATTGAGATTCAAAAAGGCAATTTTTCCTCATGGTATCACAACAAAACGCTCCAAGATCAATTTGAGCTTGCAGAAAATGAGCGTCTAAAAAAAGATATTAAACGTCTTACTGCGGCTGCTAAACAAACAGCCCGTTGGGCAGACAAAGTTGAGTCTAGCAAAATTGGTATGGGTAAAAATTCTGATGAGAAATCTATAGACCACCGCTGCTATGTGGGTGAAAAATCTAGACGTATGCAACAACGCCGCAAAAATTTAGAACGTAGGCAACAAAGTGCCATAGAGGAAAAGTCAAGCTTACTCAAAAACATTGAATCCACTGAGAGTCTCAAGCTACTCACTTTGCCTTTTTACACCACTCAACTTTTAAGGCTCTTAGATGTTAGCCTTTCTTATGATACTAAAGTAGTCTGTGAAAAAGTACGCTTTGAAGTCTCTACCGGTGATCGTATATGCTTACAAGGCAAAAATGGCTGTGGTAAATCAAGTGTACTAAAGTTTATTCTTGGTGAGTACATTGACTACACTGGTACTTTTAACAAAGCAAGTGGTCTCAAAATTTCCTATATCTCACAAGACACGTCTCATCTGAAAGGTAATTTATCTGATTATGCCAGAGACTGCAACATCGACGAAACCCTTTTTAAATCCATCTTGCGCAAACTTGATTTTGCCCGTGTACAATTTGAAAAAGATATAGCAAGCTTCAGTGAAGGACAAAAGAAGAAAGTTCTTATTGCCAAAAGTCTTTCCGAAAGAGCTCATCTTTATATTTGGGATGAACCTCTTAACTTTATTGATATCTTTTCTCGTATTCAAATCGAATAATTACTTTTAACCTATCAGCCTACACTCATCTTTGTAGAGCATGATGAATCATTTACCCAGCAAATTGCTACCAAGATTATCGCCATAGGCTAATTTAAAATAAATAAAAGGTGTCACGGACGTAAATTTTCCGTGTCACCTTTTTACACTTATAGGACCTGTATTTGAATTTGACCTAATGCTTTTTCTTTATTACTTAAATCAATTCGCGTAATCATATAGCTTTCGCAAAAAGTATCGCCTACTTTTAAATGATTCAACTCAATGTATTGCATTAATTGCTCATAATAAGGTGTGGTATGTTTAAAGTCATCATCAAAGTTTAGCGTAAGGTAATGACCTTCTGGTAAGATAACCTTTTCACCTTTTACCTCATCATAATTTTCTCCACATCCTATCATCATGTG
Source organism: Holtiella tumoricola (assembly GCF_027857615.1). Taxonomy (NCBI): domain Bacteria; kingdom Bacillati; phylum Bacillota; class Clostridia; order Lachnospirales; family Cellulosilyticaceae; genus Holtiella; species Holtiella tumoricola. The sequence continues at coordinate 12,451 of NZ_JAQIFT010000056.1, read as the reverse complement.
GTCATAAGTAAGCTGTTTATCCTTTTTAAAGCGCTCATAGGAAGTAGCAAAAGCCAATTCTCTATAAAAGGTTCCATACTTCTTATCAATATCTCTTAACGTCTCACTTAACTTAATCTCAAACTCTTCTGTATAACGTTTGGTATTGTTATATTTAATAAAATGTCTTGTAGGACATTGCTTTATAAACACTTTACCAATGCCTTCGTCTAGAGTAGATTGAATCTTTCCTTCTAGAATTTGAATATGTTTTTCTATACGTTCTAATTCTTGTATCTTTTCTTGAACCATTTCTTTTTGTTTGGTAAGAATCTCTAATATGGCATCAACAGACGTATGATGATCGACTAATACTTTAATTTCTTCCAAAGTTAATCCCATGGCTTTACATTGCTTAATAAAATCTAGCATAATAAAATGCTTCACCGAATAATAACGGTACTTACTACTTTCATTGACATAGCCAGGCTTTAATAAGCCTATTTTATCATAATGTCTAAGGGTTTGTACGGACACATTGTGAAGTTTTGACACCTCTCCAATCGAAAATCGCCTATCCATGTCTTTCGTTCCTCCTTAACTAATCTCTTCTATTTTATCGTCTTTTCTAAGCTATGAATAGCCCTACACAAAACGCACCATTTTATAATCTATATACTTTTACTAAGTGATATCTTAAAACTACCTAAAAACCTTCACCATTAAAGACTTCGCTCATATAATTGTCGACATACAAAAGGAGCTGCCTATAATGCTACAGCTCCTTTTATCATTTATTTTACTCTAAATTGTGTTGTGAATGGTAAATCCATAGCATTTGGCCCTACCATGACTTCAAATTTTCCTTTTTCAACAACCCATTTGAAATCCGGATTAAGGACACGCAATTGTCTTTCTCCTAATTCAAAGGTTACTGTTTTTGTTTCTCCTGGTGCAAGACCTACTCTTTCAAATCCAGCAAGTTCTTTGTATGGTCTAACCACACTACTTACTGCATCATGAATGTAAAGTTGAGGCACATCCTCGCCGTAGCAATCCCCTACATTGGTTACATCAATAGATACTTTAACTGTTTCATCTGCTTTTATTTCTTCAGCTGAAAGCTTAAGGTTACTATATTCAAACTTTGTATAGCTTAAGCCATAACCAAATGGATACAGTGGATTCCAATCCATCTCTACATATTTTGTTGCACCAAATGGACGTCTATTGTAGTGCACAGGAATTTGACCTACTGATTTAGGGAAAGAAATTGGTAAACGTCCTCCTGGATTAACATCCCCAAATAATACACCAGCAATAGCATGTCCACCTTGCTCACCTACATGCCATGCTTCTACGATAGCAGGTATGTGTTCTTGCTCCCAAGTAATAGAAAGTGGGCGTCCGTTTTGTAATACAAGAACAACAGGGGTACCTGTTTCGTAAATTTTACGTACAAGCTCTCCTTGTCTGCCTGGTAAGTTAAGGTCTGCACGATCTAAGTTCTCGCCACAAGTTTCTTCACTATCTCCTACAGCTACAATCACCACATCCGCTTGTTTACTAATAGCAAGTGCTTGTTCCATATCTAAGTTACCTGTATTGTAGCCAAAGATTACACGCACCCCTCTTTGGTCATTTATAAATTCAATTTTAACAGCATATTCTTTGCCCTTTTCAAATTGGAATGGTTGCATTTGGGTAGCTTGTTTATCTCCCCAGCCATCAACGAGCATTTCCCCATCAATCCATAGACGCATGCTATCCATACTACTTAATCCAATACAGCCTTCAAAGGTTTCTTCTGGTACAAGTGTTCCAGTCCATCTTACCCCAAAGCTATCTGCATTAATCCCTTCACCTGGCTTTGTATAGATCCAGTTAAAGTTAACTTGTGAGTCTACACGTGTTACAACTGCCTCCCCTTCAAAGTCTTGACCATTGAAGTATTCACCTGTTAAGCCTTCTTTACCATCTTGGCTTCTTAGCCATTTAGACGGAATCACCATAACTTCATTTTCTAAGATTTCACATCCTTTTGCATAAAGGATTTCTGTCTCTTCTGATACTGCTTGACGAATCCCATCTAATAAAGTCACTGCATCTTTACATGTTTCAGCTGGTGCACTATAGTCACCAAATCTTGGTGTCGCAGCACTTGGCCCTACTACTGCAATACATTTTGTATCTTTTTTTAGTGGTAGAAGTCCTTGATTATTTTTAAGGAGACAAATTGCTTTTTCTGCTACTTCTTTCGCAAGTGCCACATGTTCTTCACAGTGTACCACTTGTTTATTTAAGCTTTCATCTACAAATGGATTTTCAAAGAGGCCTAACATAAACTTAACACGAAGGACACGTCTTACAGATAAGTCAACAACAGCTTCTTCTAATTCACCACATTTCACCATATCCGCTAAATGTCCTTGGTAAACATCATGTGGGAAATCATAGAGTTGCATATCTACGCCTGCTTCAATCGCCATTTTAATGGCTTCTCTTTGACTTTCTACAACATAGTGGCATCTATGTAACATAATAATAGCAGTCATATCTGCACGTACAAAGCCTCGCATACCGAGTTCACCACGTAGCTTATCTGTTAATAACTTACGGTCCCCAGCAACTGGAATACCATCTATAGAGTTATAAGAACACATTGCATTGAGTGCTCCTGCATTAAAGGCTGCTTCAAAAACTGGTAAACAATAAAACTCATGCTCATGTTTACCCATCATAGCTGGTGCACAGTTAAGTCCCCCTGTTGGCGCCCCATACCCTGAGAAGTGTTTCACCTCTGCAACAATGGTATCATTACGCGTTAAATCATCACCTTGTAAACCTTTTACCATTTCTTCTGCAAAACGAGAAGCAAGATAAGTATCCTCCCCATAAGCTTCTTCAACACGTCCCCATCTAGGATCTCTTGCAAGATCAAGTACTGGTGACCAAGTCTCATGAATCCCTAAGCTTCTACATTCTCTTGCAATCGCTTTACCTTGTTTGAAACCAAGTTCTGCATCAAAGGTTGATGCTAATGCAATTTGTTGTGGAAAAACTGTACACTCAGGCCAGATTAGCCCATGTAACGCTTCTTCACTAAATAGAATAGGAATAGGCAATCTTGCCTCTTCTAAATATTCTTTTTGAATTCTATTGTTATCCTCAGCACTTGAATATCTATTTTGTAAACATCCAATCCCTTCTTTGCCTGAAACGTTGATAAACTTTTCGAAATCAAACTGTCCATCATCTTCTTTAAATTCATTCCATGAATAAATGTCTAATTGTCTTACTTTTTCTTCTAAGGTCATTCTTGAAATTAAGTCACTAATTCTCTCCTCAATATCAAGATTTGGATTTTGAAACGGATATTGAACCATCTTGCACCTCTATTATGTTTAAGTTTAGTAATCTACATAAATGTAACTCAATCTTCATAATATTACAATGCTATTTTTTGAAATTAATAACCTAATTTTTAACTTTATTTTTGTTTATTTTTTACTAACTTTTGTAATAAAAAAATGGTGAGCATTTCTACTTTGAAATGTTCACCATTTTTATTATATTTCTACTTGGACTTGATCTACTCTTAACACCGCATGAGTTGACCCTTTAACATTTGCTAAAATACTAATAGTAATGAGTGTTAGAACTTCTGATACAATTGTCCCTGCCCAAATACCGTTGGCTCCAAAAATAGTACAAAGCACAATTAAAGCAAGTGGCAAATAGATAATAGATCTTAATACACAACTTAAATTCGAATATTTTGGTTTTTCTAATGCTTGGAAATATACAAGTGTATTTAAGTTAATCCCTACTGCAAGATAACTAAAACTTGCGATACGTAATGCTAAATAAGCAAGGCTAGCAATTTGTGGATCACTTGTAAATATACCTATCAATGTTGGTCCAAAGACAAAACTAATAAATATAAACGCCACACTGACTACTGTTGCTGTGACACTTGTAATCTTATAAAAGCCTAACATACGCTTACCGTCTTTTTTCCCATAATTATAGCTAATCAACGGCTGAGCACCGAGTGTTAAACCATAAAGTACCATATACGTATTGGTTGTAATGTAGTTAATAATACTATAAGCAGAAATACCTGCTTCACCTATAAATTTCACTAGCATAACATTATGAATCAGAACAATCACCGAATAACTTGCTTGTGCAAAGAAAGATGGAAAACCAATTTTTGAAAAAGTTTTAAGTTCTTCAAAATTAAGCTTCACATTTCCAAAGGATAAATAACCTTTTCTTTGAATAAAGTGAGGGATAAGCACCGCAACAGTTATAATCTGCCCAAGCCCTGTTGCAATAGCTGCACCTTTGATTCCAAATCCAAATTCAAAGATAAATAGATAATCTAAAATAATATTTGTAATGGCACCTAATATGGTTGAGATCATTGCAAGTTTTGGTCTACCATCATTTCTAACAAAACTACTTAGTACAATCCCAATTAAGTTTGGAATACAAAAGATAGCATAAAATCTTAAATATTCTACTGCAAGACCTTTTAATCCTTCTGTTGCACCTAATAGGCTTACAATCTGTTCAGTAAAAATAATACAAATTAAACTAATAATTCCGCTTAGGATAAGCAAGAACTTAAATACTTGTCTAAAAATATTAACTGCTTTATCACTTTCTCCTGCCCCAATATATTTAGAAACTTGTGATCCTCCACCTATAGCAAACATTGATGCAAGACCAAATAACATAACTGTAAAAGGTAAAACAATATTAATGGCTGCTAGCGCCATGTCCCCTACACCCTGACCTACAAAAATACCATCAATAACTGTGTAAAGGGATGATATAAACATAGCAAGGGCTGAGGGAATCGCGTATTTAAAAAATTCTTTTAACATACTCTTTCCTCCGTTCTCATTTTGCCATGTTATATCTTAAACTCTATTGTTACTATAGAGTCAAGAGTTTTTTACCTTTATACACAAAAATTTTAATCCATTTCGAATGCAGAAATATTTTCTTTTTTGCCTACTACCACAATGACATCTTTGTCTTTAAATGTGTAATTAGGCTCTATATCTGTTTCTATTTCCCCATCCATTCCAATAGCGATAATATTAAGCCCATACTGTTTTCTCATATCAGCTTCACTCACTGTCTTTCCTATAAGCTTTTCATTAACTTTAATCTCAGAAAGCTCTACATCATTATTTAATGAAATATAATCCAAGACATTATGAGCTACTATTTTCTTCGCTACTCTAAGGGCCATATCCCTTTCTGGATAAACGACTTCTGCACCAATTTTTTCAAGCACACATCCTTGTTCATAACTAATTGCTTTAGCAATTACTTTTGGTACACCTAAGCTTACTACGTTTAAGGTTGTCAAAATACTCACATCTATTTTTTCGCCAATACATACAACGACCACTTCGCAATTTTGTATGCCTGCTTCTTCTAATACTTCTTTCGTCAATTCATCTGCTACAAAAGCATATTGAGTATAGCTACGTAATTCCTTTACCTTTGATTCACTTTGATCTATTACCAAAACTTCTTTGCCCAGTTCACAAAGTCGCTTGGCTAAAGCCATTCCAAATCTTCCTAAACCAATAATTCCAATTGCAGCTGTTTTCTTATTCTTAAACATGCATTCCCCCCTCTAACCAATGGTAATCATCTCTTCTGTATAATGTACTTCTGTTTTTCCTTTTACAAACCATAATGAGGCTATAGTCAATGGACCTAATCTACCTATATACATAATCAACGTTAACAATATCTTACTGGGCGCAGTTAACTTTGGCGTAATACCTGTAGATAATCCTACTGTACCAAATGCTGAGGTAACTTCGAATAAATTTTGCATAAGGCTATTTCCAGGTTCAAATACGCATAACCCAAAAGTACCTGCTAACACAATAATTAAGGCTAAAAAGGTTATCACTGCTGCTTTTGCAATTGCCTCATAAGGAATACTTCGCTTAAAAGCACTACAATGTTGATTAGTGACTATACTTTTAACAAACTGAATCAGTACAAATAATGTACTTGTTTTAATTCCTCCTCCTGTTGATCCTGGAGATGCACCAATAAACATAAGTATAATCAGCGTTAAAAGTCCTGCATTGGTTAACCCACCTATAGAATAGGTACAAAATCCTGCCGTTCTAGCCGAAGTACTTTGAAAGAAAGCACCTAACCAACTTATATTTTCTGTTAATTTGAGAAGAACTGTGCCACTTAGTAAAAGAAAGACTGTAGTAACTACTACAACTTTTGTATGAAGGGTAAGCCTTTTAAAATGGTGTACATGTAATAAGTCCAAAATCACTAAAAATCCTAGTCCTCCGAATATAATGAGTAGACAAGTTATAAGATTTAAAAAGAGGTTATCTTGGTAGGGTATTAGGTTTTGAAAATTTCCTAATATATCAAATCCCGCATTATTGAACGAAGCAATCGAGTGAAAAAGACTAATGCCTATAGCTTCTCCTATAGGATAATCTTGCCCAAATACAAATAAGCTCAGCACTGCTCCTATTCCTTCAAATATAAGGGTTAAAATCAATACTGCACGCACAAGCTTGACAATGCCCTTAAATGATTGAACACTCCAAGCCTCTCTCACCAATGTCCGTTGATTAAATCCTACTCGTCTACCCGCAATTAATATAATACCTACACCAATAGATGTGACACCTAACCCACCTATTTGAATTAATATGGCTATAATTGTGCATCCCAATGCATTAAAAGTATCTGCAGTGTCCACAACTACAAGCCCTGTCACACACACAGCACTTGTAGAAGTAAATAAAGCATCAATAAAAGAAACCCTCATTCCTTCCTTAACTGAAATAGGAAGCATCAATAAAATAGCACCCAGTAAAATAACACCCATAAAACTTAAAGCAATTACTTTAGCAGGTTTCATCTTTTGCCTTAGCCGTACTTTCTCTTCCAAGTATTTAAAGCCTCACTTTCCTTAAACTTAACAGTCTATATAAAGACAAAAGGCATATGCTACCTTATAAGTAACCTATGCCTTCTTATGTCAAAAGTTCTTCTCAATACAGTATATGAACGTGTTCCCTAATATATATCTAAGTTTATTCTGACACCCTTTATAGTTTTCATTAGTTCTCATCATAAAAAAGCACTCGTCACTAGATTCAAAATATCTAGAACAAGTGCTTATGTCCTCTTTAACTCATTTTTGACTAAACTACCTTCTTCAAAAGGTATAAATAAAATTTTTCTTAATCTTTTATTGGATAATACCTTTTGTACGTAAGTATCTTTCTAAACCTTTTTTTCTTACGTTAACAAAGTTTTCACATGTTTCTTGTGTACTATAATTAATAAGGTCACATGAACGTGCACCTTTTAAAACTTCTCTAACTTCTGCTCTTGGTAAGCCTACTTTACGTTCAATTTCTTGAACACTTGTTGCACCAAAATAAAACAATTTTAAGATTTGTAACGCTTTTTCATCTGTCATTTTTTCAATTTCTCCTCTTTTTATGTTACGTTCATCGAATAATTTTTTTTCTATTATAGACGTGACCTAATCTTATATATAATATGGGCAAAAAACCATACTGTCAATCATCCAAAAAGTAAACTATTGATTAAGTGCAGCATCTAAACGCATTAATATGGTCATCATTTCGGCTCTTGTAACAGCTTTGTTAGGCTCCATAGTCGTTGCCGTAGTCCCTTCAAGCAATCCTGTTCGAATACAGTAATTAATACCATCTTCATACTCTGAGTATCGGGTATCTGTAAATAAAACTAAAGGTTTTATCTTTTTCAAATTGCCATTGGTTACTTCAAACAATACTTGTGCCAATTGACCACGTGATAAATAGGTGTCTTCCATTCTCCCTACTTGACGCAACATCTTTTCTTCTAGTTTTGATCCTACAGATGCCATAGAGTCAAATGCCCAACTTCTACTATTGGTCATATATTTTTCAACTGTACTTCTTGGTTGTTGTACTTCTGTTTGATCATTTAATAGTAATACTCTATCAAGGAATGTAAAAGTATCTTCTACTGTAAGTGGTTTGCTTGGTCTAAACGTACCATCTGGATAACCTGCTACAATCCCTCTTTTTGCAAGTTCTGTAATATTACTATAAGCCCAGTGATTTCTACCTAAATCTTTAAAACTCACACTTGAAACCCGTCTTAGTTCTACAACTTCCCAATCTAAATCAATTCCTATATCTTCTAAAAGACTTAGATCTCTCTTCACTTCTCTTAGCTGATCTTTTGTAAAATAACCTTTTGTTAACCCCTCTAATTCATCTAAACTAAGTGTTTCCTCTAATGTTGTATAAGGTAAATACTCTTCAAAGTTTTCTTCAATGGCTTTTTGTTGTCTAGAAGATAAAGCTCTCCAAGCTTGTTTAAAACTTAATTCTTTAGGTTGTTCTTCTGTAAAATTGGCTTTAAGACGTCTTTCCCTTTCAACAGTAAAACTATATTCTTCATTTCTGCTTACAACTTTCCCATCCTCTGTCCAATTTTCAAAAATATAGCCTTCTTTTGCTTTAGCTTTTACAGTTACATATTCTCCTTTGTTATAGGTATAATCTCCTCTGACTGTACCTGTATCTTTAGGATTAATGGTCACATAAATGGTATACTGTGGAATAACAACCGGTTTATCATAATAGAAGTTGGCAACAAGATTTCTATCTTGTGTCACTGCAAAACTATAGCTACGGTCACGACTTACTTCTTTACCATTTTCTGTCCAATTGGTAAAACGGTAATAGCCTTTTGGTGTTGCTGTAACAGTTGCCACATCATTAATCGTATAAATACCATCTTGGTTAATACTATTATTTGTTAAAGCACCTGCTTCTACCGGATAGGTTGCTGTGCGTACTTGATATTGTTGTAAGAGATTAACCGTACAACTAGATTCTAGTTTGTTGATATCATTACTTATTTCAACACGATACTTACCTAGATCTTCTTTTCTTATATTCTTTATAACATATGAAGAAGTCACATCTTGATTAGATGAATTAAATGTTTCACCATAAATCCAATTGCCTTCTTTATACCAATTAAAGGTTAACACCCCTTCACCTTTAGCTATTACACTAAGCGTTCTAGAATCTCCTAGTTTGACTCCTTCATTTTGAAGTCCTTTTGTCAATGTTACAGGTTGTGGTACATAATCTACGGTTTCATTCTTAACAGCGGTTGATACTTGTTTAAGCACCACTTTATCTCCAGCTTTGGCAATAGCAGTCGTAGCGTCTTGTGCTAAGCTATAGGTAAATTGAACACTTTGCCCTTGCTTAATCGGTTGGTAAAGCTGATATACTAAAGTATTTTTATCTCCATCATAGTTTATATTGGAGATACTTTGACTAACACCATCTACCACTATAGTTGGGATCACTTCGCCTGTCACTTTTGTCCCTACTAATTCTACATTATACAGGGTTACTTGATTGCCATTTGCCTTAAGGGTAGGTGTTTCTTTCCATTCCGTATAAATGGTATAGGGATTTTGTTTAGTTCCTTCTCCTAATTTAAATACAATTGCATTAGGGTCCAAATAAACTGCAGTAATATCTGCCCAATTGATGGTTCCATCTGTTATGAGAGAAAATAAACTAGGTATCTCTTCTACATCAAATAATTCATCTAAATCTTCTAAATCATTTTCCTTAGTGAATTTTCCAATTTTATCGATGATATTTTTTTTAGAATTTTGAAGTTGCTCATAGCGGTTGCTCTCGTATAATAATAGCCCCTTCTCATCTTTTTCAGCTACATACCATAAAATGTCTTTCCCCAGGTAAGTACCATAATAAATATAATCTCCTACTTTAATTTCTTGCTTGCTCGTTGTTTCTTGGTCTTGCTTAAATCCTTTAAATGTGGCTGCCTGAACAGGTATAACCTGCATTGTCACTAACGCAAGTGTCATAACAAGTAATCCTATAAGTGACTTTAAAGTACAATTTTTCATACTTTATTCCCCCTTTGTAATAAGTTCTTTATAGGATTATTGTATGCACCACTTCAAACTTATTAACTAGAATAGAGGAACTGTCATCAACTCTTAATATTTCATCACGTTCCACAAAATGTCTTGTAAGGACAACTTGATGGTGCCGGTAAAGTCATATAAGCCCTTTGTCTTTCTTCATACCTGTAGGGATTAGAGAGTACCTCTAATAATTGTTCCATAACTTGCTCATTTCCTTCATTTACAGCCTGATCTATAGCTTCTTCAACTCTGTGATTACGCGGAATAACTACAGGGTTACTTCTTTGCATTAAATCGCAAGCCTCTTCTTGTGTTTCGTTTTGTTGTGCTTGACGCACTTTCCATCTTTTATTCCATTCTAAAAATACCTCCGTTTGACAAAAAGGAATAGCTTCTAGTTCTCCATAAGTTAAGGCAACAAAAGTATTAGTATAGTCTGCCTTCTCCTTTTCCATCATCTCTAATAAGTCTTTGATCAATGTTGGGTCTTCTTCTTGTTCATGAAAAAGGCCTAATTTACTTCTCATGCCTTCTAACCAATATCGTTTATAGAACTTATCAAATACTCTAAGTTTTTCTTCTGCTAGCTTAATTGCCTCTTTCTCATCTGTATGAATAATAGGTAATAGTGACTCTGCAAAACGTGCTAAATTCCACATTGCCATACGTGGTTGATTACCATAGGCATAGCGGCCTTCTTGATCAATTGAACTAAATACTGTTTTTAAGTCATAGATATCCATAAAGGCACACGGACCATAGTCAATAGTCTCTCCACTAATACTCATATTATCTGTATTCATCACACCATGAATAAACCCTACTAATTGCCACTTTGCTACTGTATCTGCTTGCTGTCTAGCTACTTGTTCTAATAAATAAAGTGCCTTATTTTCTACAGTCTCTTGAGTAGGATAATGCCTATGGATTGCATATTCCGTTAAGGCTTCTAGATCGTCTTTACTTCCCCAAGCAGCTGCATATTGAAACGTTCCTACCCTTAAATGACTCTTTGCCACCCGTACCAATATTGCTCCTTTTTCTTGTGCCTGTCGTCTAACCCATTCTCCTGTTGCAACAACGGCTAAGCTACGTGTAGTTGGTATACCTAAAGCATGCATAGCTTCACTAATAATATATTCTCGCAGCATGGGCCCTAAAGCTGCACGTCCATCCCCTCTTCTAGAATAAGGTGTTGGACCAGAACCTTTAAGTTGTATATCTACCCGATTTCTATCACCTGTAACCCATTCTCCAAGTAGTATGGCTCTTCCATCTCCCAATTTTGTAAAATGTCCAAACTGATGTCCTGCATAAGCCTGAGCTATAGGCTTAATTCCTTCTAATACACTATTTCCAGCTAAAATATTAATGCTCTCAACACTTTCTAGCTCTTCAATATTGAGTCCTAATTCCTTTGCTAAAGTTCTATTTAGTTTTACAAGCTGTGGCTCACTTACTGGTGTCGGTGATACAACTGTATAAAATAAGTCTGGTAAATCTATATAAGTATTTTCTAGTTTCATGCTATCTTCCTTTCAAATTTTATCATCTTACAGTTTAGTATTTACTTTATATCTAGTATTATACTTGTGTAAAACTCCCTTGTTTATTTTCCATATCTAGAACCTTTTTAAGACCAAGCCATATACTATTATCAAAAGCTTGTTCTATTGTATACATAAGAAATTTTGACTTGATGTGGCATTTAGTCTATCTGCTTCACAAAAAACAAAATGATAAATTAAGGGAGGATTTGCATATGCAAAATTGGGTAAAAAGAAGTCTTAGTTTTTTAGTAGGTTGTTCTGTATTAGGTGGAATTATTCTTCCATCTACTGTTTTAGCAAAAGAAGCTAAACCTGAGCCAAAGGCTCCTATTGTTGAACCATGTCATTGTCCTAATCATAACTTAATCAGTAAAATTGAATTTAATTATGCTGAACGTCTAGATGGGGATGACACCCTTATTTCAATTGATCAAAATAAACCTACACTTATGCTAGAAACTGCTTTTCATACTATATGTTCTGGTGATCTTGTTTGGTTAAATGGAATGGTTGTTTTAGACCACGAATATGAACCAGATACAGAAGATGGTGAGGTAGGTAGAGAAGCTGAAAATGCTAATATTACTATCATTATTGAAAAATATTCTGACCTTATTCCTACACCTTCTCCAATCTATACCTTAGAGGTGGATCTGGTTCCTGGAAGTGATGATGTGGCTATTCCATTCTCTCATATTGATCTAGCCTCTTCTCACCTTGAAAACGTACATTATAGAGTCCTTGTTTATTCTGATTGCCCACTTGCAGAAGATGCTGACATTGAAGGTCCTAATACTTTAGCTGCTATTCGATTCATCAAATAAGTAGGATATATTTTATCCTTAACTTCCACGTCAAAGTAAACTTTTCCTTATGTAAAAAAGGCTTAAAGAAATAC
>NZ_JAQIFT010000055.1:0-11363 GCF_027857615.1 Holtiella tumoricola | reverse complement strand
AAGTGACTTTTGAATCGACTGGTTTAATGGTTACTATTTTATTTTCAAAGTTCATTTTGCTTTATTTATCAAGGCCTGTAGCCTTCCTCAGTAGCTTCTGTGCGCTGCTGACTTATATTAGTATAAGGGATTCACCTACATATGTCAACAGCTTTTTTATCTTTTTTATTTCTTTTTGTTAATTAGTGTTATCTAATATATTTATTAACTACATTCTCTACTTTTATTCTTTTCTGCTTAATACTCTTTTAAACTCAAATTCCTCTAAAAGATTAAAAGAGAGCTAGAAAATATGTTCTAGCTCTCTTTTAATTTCATGTAATTTATGCTCTTACTTTTTTAAGTCTTGCTTTAACCATGTCTATGACACGTTGTTTATCTTCATCTCTCTCTACTACATCTATCTCATCCATGTTTACAATAAGTACTTCAGATGCATCATAGTGATGCATTACCCATTCATCATAACCTTCCCATAAGAATCTATAGTAGTCTACAAGCTCTGTATCTAACTCGAAACTTCTTCCCCTTTTCATAATACGTTCAACAACTGTTTCGAATGATCCCTTTAGATACACCATAAGGTCTGGTGCTTTTTTAGGTAGTTCCTCTAGCTCTTCCATCATATTATGTAGTAGGTTTTCATAAACTTGCATTTCAAGTTCATTAATTCTTCCTAACTCCATATTTTTCTTTGCAAAATACCAATCCTCATAGATACTTCTATCTAATACATTATCATTTTTAACAAGTGCTTGTTTAATTGCTTTAAAACGTGTATCTAAGAAATAAAGTTGTAATAAGAATGGATACCTTTTTTCTTGTATTTCTTCTGGAGATGCTGTATAGAAAAGTGGGAGTATAGGGTTATCATCTACACTTTCATAAAATACATCGCTCCCTAATGCTTCTCCCAATAATTCTGCTACACTTGATTTTCCTAGCCCAATCATTCCACCTACTACTATCAACATATTCACCGTGCCTTTCTCAGTTGTTATTACGAAGTCTAATATATGTCCATTAGTATTGATACCTACTATATATAGTCCTTTTTCCTAATGCATGTACTACATAGGATACTATAAGCTACGATACATTACTAGTCTTAAGACTGATTTCTTTATTTTATATACTTTATTAAACCTATTATAATTTTGGATATTCCCCTTTATATTCCTATGTATATTATGGTTCTATATTTAATATAGTTTTAACTTTAAATTTCTATCTGACATCCTATTTTCTATTATATTCATTTTATATATTGTATTTTTTACTTATTTTTCATTTCGTTGCTTATTTAATTTGAATTGGGTATAATATAAATAAGTATTTTATTGCTTAAGATAAGGAGCTTTCAATATATGAAATTATACGCAAATATCTCAGAATTCTCTCAAGATACATTTAATGACATACTTAAATTTTGTTTCCCTCATTGTAATAAACTAAGTATTTATTTTCCAAATGAGTGTCATGAAAATCTTCAAAGCTTTAAAACAGAATTTTTAACAGCTACAGAACTTTATACTATCGATGATGAACTTGCTGTTCTTGAACCAAAAGAAGGATTTTCTATGGTTATTACTTCTTTATCAAATACTGTTCAAGATTTACTTACACATTTTCCATATGGGGAAGCGTTAAGCTTCGGTGTAATTCATGATGAAGATCTTATCTTCTTTATAAGTGAAGAAGGTGAAATTGCTATTGATTTATCTAATGAAGTTGTTGCAAACACAAACCTATTTGATAGCTTCACTAAAGTCACTGAATAATCCTAAACATATAAAAAGCTCTAGATTCCTCTAGAGCTTTTCTTTATATCTATGAGTTTTTTTATTCCAAAACATATGATGTCTGCTCCTAACATTAAAGCACACAACTTCCATTCATTAAATAATAACCAAATATATCCTGTTATTATTACTACCACACTCACCATTAATAGCATAAGTAATTTAGATTGATGTTTAGCACTATCCATATAAGCATCTAGTAGTCGTTCATCTAATATATAATATGATGCTATCTCTTCTAGTGTAAGTATAATAACTAATGCAATAGGTATAGTCTGATAAATTTTATAATATGCAGGTATAGCCGTAATCATATAAATACTAAACCATATAAATAAATGCTCTGGATTAATAAGGCTATTTTTCCTAGACATTGTAATCCCCCTAAATGCCCGCTTATTTTTGATGAATATAAGCGTAAATATCTCTTTTGCTAACACCTCTATCTTTAGCTACCTGTTTCATAGCCGATTTTTCGTCTTGACCTTTATCTAAATATACTTGTAAATGGTCTTCAATAGACATTTCTTCCCAAGCCTTTTGGTCTTCTTCTTGTAAAACTTTTATATCTTTTCCTTCTAAAACAAGTACAAATTCACCTTTAGGTTCTACTTCTTTAAAATAATCAATAGCTCCACTTAATGTAGTCTTATAAATGAACTCAAATTTCTTAGTAAGCTCTTTAGTTACTGTAATAGAGCGATCTCCAACTGCTTCATAAAGGGCTTCTAAGGTTTTTATAAGTCTATGTGGTGCCTCATAAAAAATGGTTGTTCTTGTTTCATTTTTAAGACTTTCTAAAACAAATTTACGTTCCTTTTTATCTGTTGGTAGAAAGCCTTCAAAAACAAAGCGTCTTGTACTTTGTCCTGATAGGATTAAGGCTGTAATCCCTGCTACTGCACCTGGCCCACTTGTTACTGTAATTCCTGCTTCCATAGCAAGTCGTACAAGATCTTCACCTGGATCTGATATTCCTGGTGTTCCTGCATCTGTTACCAGTGCAATATTTTTACCTGATTTTAAGATTTCAATTAGTTCTGGACCTTTTTCCATTTTGTTATGCTCATGATAACTAATAAGTTTTGTGTGTATCTCAAAATGATTTAATAACTTCTTAGTGTGTCTTGTATCTTCTGCTGCTATAAAATCAGCCTCTGTTAGTGTACGTACTACACGATAAGTAATATCTTCAAGATTACCAATAGGAGTTGCACACAAAGTTAGTGTTCCGTATGTTTCCATCTTTATCTCCTCTTTTACAATGTATCTAATGATTTTCATTTATCTATACTTGTGGCTTTTCCCTACCATAAATCTCATATATTTCATCAGTATGAGTTCCATCTTCATTATAGACAATCAGTGGTTTTTCTACTCTCATTTCACTGTTACCACCTTTAATCCCTTCGATTAAGATCATTGTTGGTGCTTGTCCTGGTTTTGGATAAACCATGCGTAACCTCTTAGGTTCAATTTTGTTTGCTCTCATAGCACAAATAATATCTACCAACCTCTGTGGCCTATGAATCATACAAAGTTTTCCCTTAACTTTAAGTACGTAGCCTGCTGCTGCAATAATATCTTCTAATGTACAAAGTACTTCATGCCTTGCAATAGTCTTTGATGGATGCTCATTCTTTAATCCATTTGTTCCCTTCATATAAGGTGGATTTGTTGTAACTAAATCTACTGAATGTCCATCAAAATGTTCTTTGATTGTTTTTACATCTATATGTTTGATTTTTATATCTTCTGTTAGTTCATTTAACTGAAGAGAACGATTTGCCATCTCTACCATCTCTTCTTGTATATCAATACCTGTATACTTACCCTTTTGATAGATGGCATGCATAAGTATTGGAATAATTCCTGTACCTGTTCCAATATCTAATACTTGCTGCTCTCTTTTTGTCACTTTTGCAAAATGCGCTAACAATACAGCATCAATCCCGAAGCAAAATACTTCGGGATTCTGAATGATTTTATATCCATTTCTATCTAAGTCATCTAATCTCTCATTCGAGTTTACTAAAGTCAAAGTTCTCAAACTCCTTCTCATCGTTGCTACCACAGCCTCCACAGCCTCCACCACATTTTTTCTTACGTGTCAGGATTTTAAGTTCTGATACTGGGTATACCACTGCTTCTTTTTCATCTTTATCTTTTTTCTTAACTGCTACTTTTACTTGTTCACGTAAAACTGCTACAGAAAGTACTTCTCCACGCCCATCTGGTGTCTCTACATGATCACCTACTTCTGGAAGTCTACCACGAATTTCTACATATACATCTTCTTCATATTTAAGACAACACATAAGACGTCCACAAATTCCTGATATTTTAATAGGATTAAGTGATAAACTCTGATCTTTTGCCATCTTAATAGATACTGGTTGGAAGTCACTTAAGAACTTATTACAGCATAAGCCTCTTCCACAAATTCCAATACCTCCACACATTTTAGTTTCATCTCTTACACCTATTTGTCTAAGTTCAATACGTGTTCTAAATACTGCAGCTAGGTCTTTAACTAGTTCTCTAAAGTCTACACGTTCATCTGAAGTAAAATAGAAGAGAATTTTATTATTATCAAAAGTATACTCTACATCTATAAGTTTCATATTTAAATTATGTTTTAAAATTTTTTGCTTACAGATAAAGAATGCTTCTTTTTCTTTAACTTTATTCTCTGCAACTTTTTTAGTATCTTCTTCTGTTGCTTTACGAATAACCTTCTTCAAAGGATACACTACTTCTTCATCATTTAATGAACGGTTTCCTTGAATAACTTCACCGTATTCAATCCCCCTTGCGGTTTCAACAATAACATGTTCTCCTTGAACATAGTCATTATCTTCAGGATCAAAATAATAAACCTTACCTGCTGTTCGAAATCTAATGCCGATAACAGTTATCATTTCTTTTTCTCCTTTAATTTAAGTAGTAAATTTTCTATTACAAACGTTGCGTATATATTTTGATTAATTTGTGTTTGTGCATTTTTGATAAGCTTAATATGCTTGTCAATTGTATTATACGTTAATTTAGAAGACATGTCGAGTAAGTGAAATTGATAATCCAAATAATACAAATTCTCATTTCCAGTAGCTTTTAACACTGCTAAATCTCTATACCATAATAACCAAAAATGAAGCATACTACTAATAAATTCTTTTTCATCACAGATCACTTTTACTAAATCGTACATATTCATTAAATCTGCTTTTTGGAGTTTGAGTAGAAGGTCTACTCCCTTCTTTCTATCTTCCAAAAATCTTTCATCTTCTATTAACTTCTTTGCTATACCTATACTTCCTTCTGCAAATTGAGCATAAATCTCTGTTTGACGCTCACTTAATTGATAAGGGGCGAGATACTCTAATATATCCTGGTAAGGTAAGGGACTAAATCTTAAATGAATACATCTTGATTTAATCGTTGGTAGGAGCTTTGCTAAATTCTGAGTAATGAGGATAACTATACCATAACTTGGTGGTTCTTCTATTGTTTTTAACATGGCGTTTTGTCCTTCTATAGTAAGCGTATCTGCTTCTGTGACAACAATAATTTTATATGGTCCTTGATAAGGCTTAACATCCATATTCTTAACTAATTTTTCTCTTACTGTATCAATCTTAGTTGTTTTGTTATCTTTCTCAACATAAATTAAGTCAGGGTGATTACCTGCTTCTAAAAGTAAGCATGCTCTACACTTGCCACAGGGTTTATCCTCACCTTGGCATAAAAGCGATTTAGCTACAGCTTGAGCTATACTCTTCTTACCTACCCCTTCTGGCCCTTCAAAAATATAACTATGGGATACCTTCTCGGATTTTATAGCTTTATTAAAGTATCTTTTTATATCTTCATGTCCTATTATCTTGTTAAATGTGTCCATAGTTTTTCCTTTCTATAGAAAAACGTCCGTGTATGCCACGAACGTTACGTCATCTCTTTTATGTCCATTAAGTTGCTAAGTCTAGTAATAGACCTTGTATTTCACCAATACGGTCTAATATATCTATTTTATCTTTTTCTACTTTTAGTAGTTCTGTTGCTAATGCATCTACTTTATCATTTACTAATCTGACAATACCATATACTCTATGTCTTCCTCTTCTATCAAGAAAGTTTTCTCTTGAAAACTTATGGGAATTAGAAACGACTTCATTCATAAACTCAGAGATCATACTACGATAAAGTCTCATATCACGTATATCCATATGCTCTGATAATTTATTTCCTTGCTCTGTGATACGTTCAATCATCACTTTAAGTGAATCCTGAAGCTCACCTTCTTCAATATGGCTGAGTAAAGTAAACTTAAACCCTTTATCAATCTTGTTGTTAGGGCCTGTTGCAAGTTCTCTTAACTGTGGTAATTGTATTTGATTAATCTGTAAATCAGCCATTTGTATCCCCCTTTGAGCCCTTCTTCTGCTTTATTTTATTTTAATGGAATGTCTAATACTTTGCAATTGATTTTATTACCCTTGTACTGAATTCCTTTTAGCCTCTCTGCATATGTCCTAATAAGCTGTATATGCTTCTCATTAAAAATCTCTCCCATATAAAGAATAGGAATACCTGGTGGATAAAACATAATTGTTTCAGCTGTTACTTTTCCCAGGCAATGATCTATCTCACACCACTTATAATCTCCATAATAAACTTCTCTTGGTGTATAGCCACCTTTTTGTACTTTTGGTAGTTCACTTATAACTTGTGTGAGTTCACTACAATATAAATCGGCAGTATTTGTATTTTGTTTTAGGGTAAGCTCATCATCTATATCTATTAAAGCCTTTTCTAATTCACTTAAAGACTTTACTTGATCCGCTACAGTTGTCATTAGAATAACATAATTTGGTAGACTCGCTTCTACTACTATATTATAACGTTCTTCTAAGTATTGCCCTAAAGTATATCCATCTATACTTGTGCGATGAGTAAATACTATGATTTTACTCATATCATATTGATCCCTCGGAATATCTAATACATACAGTTGTTGTAACGCTACTAGCCTACTTCTCATCTCTTTTAGTGGTTCAATATACTGCTTAACAATCTCATCTTGATGCTCTTCTATGTATCCTCTTGCATAATCCATCATAGCCATCATAGCATATGAAGGACTACTTGTTTGTACCATACGAAGTGTCTTTACTAAATGCTCATAAGAAAACTGATCTGTACCTTGATGTAATAAGGCACTTTGAGTAAGAGTAGGCATTGTTTTATGCATACTTTGTATGACTAAATCTGCCCCTAACTTTACACTACTTATAGGGAAATCTACACTAACACCAAAATGTGCTCCATGTGCTTCATCTACAATAAGTGCTTTTCCTGCTTCATGTAATACTTTAGCTATATCTTTAATATCTGATACAATACCTTCATATGTAGGACTTACAATAATAGCACCTTTTACCTTTGGATAGAGCTGCAATGCCTCTTGAATTACTTCTTTACTCATTACAGTCATGAGGCCTAGTGATTCGTCGTACTCTGGTTGAATATAAATAGGTATTGCGCCACTAAGGACTAAGGCATGCCATACACTATGATGACAATTTCTTGCAATGAGTACTTCATCTCCTGGCTTACATAGTACCATTAGGCTTGTTAATATGCCTGATGTAGAACCATTGGTTAGAAAAATAGTCTTTTGTGCGCCATAATACGTACACATTTTATCCATAGCCTCTTTGATGATTCCTTCTGCTTCATAAAGATTATCTAATCCATTTGCTTCTGTTACATCTAAAGCAGTAAAATCAATTTGCTTCATATCTCCAAAACTACCTAGTTTATGTCCTGGCATATGAAATGGCTTCTTTTTCATGCTATATTCCATTAATGCTGTATATAGAGGTGTATTATTTGAGTTACTCATCTTTACTCTTCCTATTCTTATTCTAAAATTATGCTTATGTTAGTTAAGTCTTCTTAGTATTAATTAAAATATGACTTTGTAAATTTATTGCTATATTTGATTAATCGATTTTGCACTCTCTCTTTTTCTGTTCCTGATAAAGGAGTAGGCTGATATGTATTGCGTTCTTTACTAGACGGTATACTACAAGGTATAACCTTTGATCCATCTAATACTACATTTCCATTTTGCTTTTTATAGGTAACTTGATAGATAAAAGTATCTTTATCATCTGGATTCTTATTGGCACCAAAGCTAAAATTACCAAAGCTATAAATGATATCTTTACCTTTATAAGTTTCTATCCCTTGTATAACATGAGGATGTGAACCTAATACTAAATCAGCCCCTTCATCTATACTTAGGTAAGCTAATTCTTTTTGCACATCATTAGGATAATTTTCACGTTCTATTCCCCAATGGAACATAATAAATACCAAATCTGCCTGTGCTTTTGCTTCTTGAATACGCTTTTTAATTCTATCCTTCGTTCCCTTACTCTTGTCCCACCCTGTTTCACCAATCAAAGCGATCTTAATACGTTTAATCTCTTGGTAATTTATTTTATCCCCTATAAAATAGTTAATATTTGCTTTAGTTAGAGCATCCTTTGTTTGTTTCATTCCCTCATTACCATAATCAGATGTATGATTATTGGCAAGGCTCACAGCTTCAATACTTCCTTGTTTTAATATCTCTGTATAACTAGGCTCTCCCTTAATAGCAAATTGCTTTTGCGCTCGTTGTCCACCTGTTGTTAGTGGTCCTTCTAAGTTAACTACTGTTAAATCATCTTTTTCAAAATAAGGCTTTACGTTTTTAAAGAAATACTCATATCCGTTTTTTTCTGCTATCTTATCAAATCTATTCCATTCACCTTGCCCATAATAAGTCCCTAATGTACAATCTCCTGCAAAACTTATTGTAATCTTATTATTTTCTTCTAATTTAAGCTGTTCTTCTGCCAACTTTTTTTCCTTATCTATTATCTCTTTTTGATTTGCAATCCTTTGTTTTTGCTCTATTATTTTATTATTTAAATCCATAAAGTTTTTAATTTCTGCACCATAGATGTTAGTTTGTGTCATCATCATTGTACCTAATAATACAATACTTACGATTCCTTTTTTCACTGCTATTTCCCCCTTAGCTTGTGATTCACTTAATCTATAACTTCTAAAATTTCTACTTCATAGCTTCCTTCAGGTGCATCTACTTGAATAATTTCACCCACTTTTTTCTTAAATAATGCTTTTCCTAATGGAGACTCTATGCTTATTTTACTATTTACTGCATCAGTCTTCATTGTTGTTACTATATTAAATACTTGTTCAAAGTTATCATCTAAAAATCTAATTTTGACATTATTGTTAATACCTACTTCCCCTTCATTACTCTCTGTAGATATAACCTTTCCTGTCTTAATCATACGCTCTAAATATCTAATACGAGATTCATTTTTTCCTCTTTCTCTTTTTGCCGCTTTATACTCAAAGTTTTCGCTTAAATCTCCATGAGCTCTAGCTTCTTTAACATCTTCAATAAGCCTTTTACGTTCTACTACCTTACGAAACTCTATCTCTTTTTTCATTTCTTCAATATCTTCTTGGCTTAAAAAGTTTCTCATAACGCCCTCCTTATATATGGATAATTTTACTTTTCTTACTTTCTATTATACCACTAGTTATTTGAATCTACTTTACTTTCTAGGAAATCTTACTATATAATAGCTTAATATGTATTCTGGACAATAAAAAGAGGTGAAAAATTTGAATTTAGATTTTATTTTAAATGGTAATCTCCTTAAGGTTTGGACAAAATTTGTCTCTGCTTCCGTCATTGGTGTTATTTTAAGCACTGTATATACTATGGTTGATGGTATTTTTGTAGGCCAAGGAGCTGGAGAGGCAGGACTTGCTGGCGTTAACTTAGCTTGGCCTGCTGTTACTATTATTTTAGGGATTGGCTTACTCTTTGGAGCAGGAGCAAGTAGTCTAATCTCTATTTATATAGGTCAACATAAACAAGAAAAGGCTGAACAACTATTGGGAACTGTTATGAAATCTCTATTAATTGTAGGGGTTATCCTTATGATTTTAGGCTTTATCATTGCTGATCCCATTGTAAAATTTCTAGGTGCTAATGGAGATACCTATCAGTATACTAAAGATTACTTTTTAGTAATTTATATGATGGCTATTCCTTATCTATTGGCAAATGCTCTTAATCCATTAGTACGTGCAGATGGTAATCCTCATCTGTCTATGATTATGGTAGGTGCTGGTGCTATAGGTAATATTATATTGGATTGGCTTTTTGTTATTGAACTTGGTTGGGGAACCAAAGGTGCTGCTCTTGCAACAGGTGCTGGTGTCATTTTCTCTACCATTATTGGTCTATGGTATTTTCTGTCTGGAAAATCTCATATTAAATTCCATAAAAAATACTTTGTGATAGATAAATCTCTTCTTATTGAAGTTATTAAAGTTGGATTTGTTTCTTTTATGATTCAACTATCTATAGGAATTGTTATCCTTGTACAGAATAAGATACTCTACCTCTATGGGAATACTGCTGATATTGCTATCTTCTCTGTAGCAGGTTATACTATCTCTCTATATATTCAACTATGTGTAGGTATTTCTCAAGGTATGCAGCCTCTAATTGGCTATCATTATGGTGCTGATTCTACTAAACGTATGCATAGGCTTCTGCAAATTACACTTATTGCAAGTATTATCATTGGAGTACTCCTACTTCTTTGCCTAATAAGTTATGGTGAGTACTTTATTAAATTATTTGGTATTGATTCCTCGTTACTGCCACTTGCATATAAGCGAATAGTTATTTTCTGCTTAGGTTCTCCTTGTATAGGGATTGTTTATACAATGGGTGCTTACTATCAATCTATTCATCGTAATATAGAATCAAATATTGTCTCCCTTGGAAGAAGTTTTGTATTACAAATTTTATTTTCTATTGTTCTGCCACCTTTTATAGGTGTAGAAGGAATTTTCTATGCCCAGCCACTCTCTGATATTGGTTCTATTTTTATCTTAGCTGGTGTAATGGCCTATAGCTACATGCGTCATAAATCTAAACAAGTTGAAATATCATAAATTTATATTGTATTATTTCATATACTAGAAAAAGACTGATTCAATCCAGAAAGGTAAACTATGAGAAAAATACATCACGTCTGTATACAAACAAATAATTATAAAGCATCACTAGATTTTTATACTCATATTTTAGGTTTTAAAGTAATTCAAGAAACAAAAGATTTTCACAATAGAGCATATAATACTTGGATTGAACAAGATGGTTTTATGATAGAACTTCAAACAGGCAAAAAAGAAGATCTATTAATAGACATTAATTCTAAATCTAAGGGACTTGTTCATATGTGCTTCTTAGTAGAAGATGTTCAACAAGAAGTAAAGAGAATACTCGATCTAGGATATAAGCATTTCAAACTTAAAAATAATAATGAGATCTATGAGGTTGAAGGCTCAGCACTTAGTAAGGTAATTGCTCCTGAAGGTACTATTATTGAACTAAGAGATATAGCCGAACTCTAAATTATATAAGTGATTCTAATAAAGAAGAGGTAATAC
>NZ_JAQIFT010000054.1:0-57087 GCF_027857615.1 Holtiella tumoricola | reverse complement strand
TCTTGTGTTTTATTTTTTCCACGTTTATCAACTAACCCGTCTATTCCTTTAGATTCATATTTCTTTACCCAACAATACGCTTGTTGATATGATACCTGATATTTAGCAGCTGTTTCAGCATAATTATTTTGATTTTCTATACAGTGTTGAACGATCTCTATTCTCTCATCATAAGTTGTTTTTCTACCTTTAGTCATGATAGGTACTCCTCCCATTCCAGAAGCTTTTAATTCTTCATGACTATTATACTTTATAATCCACTTACGAAGTTGAGTAGATGAGCGAATACTGTATTTTTGGCAAATTTCACGTAGTGAACCTACTCCTTGTAAATAATCCTTAACTGCAGCTAACTTAATGCTAGTAGTGTAGATAGTGTTTTTAGAACTTACAGTAATTCCATCTACACCACCAGCTTCATAATTTCTTAGCCAATCATGGATAGTTACATCACTACAACCTAATAAGCTAGCAGTATGAAGTATAGAGTCTTCACCACTTATAACTCTATTAAGTGCCCATAGTTTTTGTTCAGGTGAAAATTTTGATTTTCTTCCCATAAAAATATGCTCCTCCTTAAAGTAGCAGTTTTATTATTTAAACTGCCTACCTTAAGGGGAGCATATCAATCTACCCTAAGCTTTTTTATTAAATCTCTTCATCTTCATCCATTACATCTTGATGAGTTGCCTCTTCAAGTTTTGCTTCTTCTTGGAAGAATTGTTTTGCTTCTTTTTCTACTTCATCAAAGTTGAAAATGCTTTGTTCTTCAACTTTTTCCATATTAATCTCTTCACCACGCATGATTTTTCTAAATTCATGTCCTGTGATTTTTTCTTTAATTATAAGAATTTCAGATGCTCTATTTAAAATATCGATATTGTCATTAAGTAATTGTTTTGCTCTTTGGTAAGCATTTTCAACAATTGCACGAATGTGTTGATCGATAGCAGTTGCTACATCTTCACTATAGTTACGTTGATGTGAGAAGTCACGTCCTAAGAATACTTCTTCTTGTTCATCACCAAACTTGATTGGGCCAAGTTCACTCATACCATATTTTGTAACCATATCACGAGCAATTTGTGTTGCACGTTCAATATCGTTTGATGCGCCTGTTGTGATATCACCAAATGTAATTTCTTCTGCTGCACGACCACCTAATAAAGATACAATTTCATCTAGCATAGCTGATTTTGTTCTATATAATCTATCTTCTCTAGGAAGTGGCATTGTATAACCACCTGCAAATCCAGTTGGAATGATTGATACACTGTGTACTGGATCAATATCATCTAATAACTCATGAATAAGTGCATGCCCAACTTCATGGAATGCTGTAATACGTTTTTCTTTTTCTGTAACAACATGACTTTTCTTTTCTGTACCTACAGCAATTTTAATAAATGCTTTTTGTACTTCTTCCATATCAATAGCACGTTTATTATGACGAGCTGTAAGTAATGCAGCTTCATTCATTAAGTTAGCAAGGTCTGCCCCTGTAAAACCTGGAGTTGTACGTGCTACAACTTTTAAGTCAATGTCTTCATTAAGTGGCTTACCTTTTGCATGTACTTTAAGGATAGCTTCGCGACCTTTTACGTCAGGTCTTCCTACAACTACCTGTCTGTCAAAACGACCTGGACGAAGAAGCGCTGGGTCAAGAATATCCGCACGGTTAGTTGCAGCGATAATAATACCCCCTTCATTTACTCCGAATCCATCCATTTCAACTAATAATTGATTTAATGTTTGTTCTCTTTCATCGTGTCCACCGCCAAGACCTGCTCCACGCTTTCTACCTACAGCATCAATCTCATCGATAAATACGATTGCTGGAGAGTTCTTTTTCGCTTGTTCGAATAAGTCACGCACACGAGATGCCCCAACCCCAACGAACATTTCTACGAAGTCAGAACCTGAAATACTAAAGAATGGTACTTGAGCTTCTCCTGCAACAGCTTTTGCAAGAAGTGTTTTACCTGTTCCTGGAGGTCCTACAAGTAGGATACCTTTTGGTATTTTTGCTCCAATCTCAGTGTATTTACGTGGATTTTTGAGGAAGTCTACAAGTTCTGATACCTCTTCTTTTTCCTCATCTAAACCTGCAACATCTTTAAAAGTAGTGGAACCTTTGTCATCTACAGTCATTTTAGCTTTACTCTTACCAAATGACATGACACCACGGCCACCGCCGCCGCCACCGCCTTGCATCTGTTGCATAAAGAATACCATGATAAAGATAAACATACCAATTGTAATTACAATTTGGAAGATTGGCCAGAACATACTTTGTTGTTGTACGTAACTGTCAAGCTTCATATTTGCAATAACATCATTTGGTAACGTTCTTAAGTATTCAGCAAATTCACTTTGTACAACTGGAATAGTTGATTCATTCTCTGAACCTTTTATTGAAAATGTTACATAAGCAATATCATCTCCAGACCATCTAACTGTCATCTGATCTACATTACCCTCAGATAAGTTAGTCATTAACTGTCCAAGTGATAATTGCTCTTTTGGTGCAAAGTTTTGATTAGCACCAAATAATATGGCAATAAGAAGTACACCTACAATAATTAAGTAGAGCATACCACCTTTCATTTTACCTTTCATTCTTCTCTCCTCCTTCCTGGCTTTAAACCCGGCACTTATTCTCCTTTGTTGACTGCAATGTAAGGAAGGTTTCTATAAAGTTGATGATAATCAAGACCATAACCTATAACAAAGCTATCTGGGATAGTAAACCCTACGTAATCTACTTCAACATCAACTACACGTTGATCAGGTTTATCTAATAATGTACAGATTTTAATACTGTTTGGATTTCTACCTTCTAAGATATTTTTCAGATAACTTAGTGTACGACCTGAGTCAATGATGTCTTCTACAATTAATACATCTTTTCCATCAATTGGCTCATCTAAATCTTTAATAATTTTTACGATACCTGAGCTTTTGTACTCATCTCCATAGCTAGATACAGCCATGAACTCCATCTTCATAGGTACAGTAACACGCTTTGAAAGGTCAGTCATAAACATAACGCCACCTTTAAGCACACAAAGCATTATGATTTCTTTACCTTCATAGTCTTTTGATATTTGCGCTCCTAATTCCTCTATTCTTCTTTGAAGATCTTGTTCTGCTATGAGCGTTTCTAATTTCAACATAATCCCTCCTGAGCTTTTGTCATTTAATCATTTTGATTTCTAGTATATTATCAGTCTGATTCGTGACAAAATAATTGATATTCAGTCTTGAATCTAAAACCCATATGACCTCTTTCCCATCTGATATAATAGGATATAAGTCTCTTTGGTGCTGTGGAATCTTCTCATCAATATAGAATTTCTTCAACTTTTTAGACCCATTCTTTAAGACAATATAGTCATCTAACTGCCTTGTACGTAAGCATAGGTTATCTTTTATTTTATCATAATCAATATATTTAGTATACATATTTTGCTGGCTTTGTTCAAATGTTTTCCTGTCAACAAACTGTAACTGAATTGTGAAGTCTAAAGCCTCTATCTTATTTATACCCAGTTGTAGGGTATACTCATAATTAGAAATTCCTACCTTAATTGGATGACTTATCAAAAGCACTTCATAATTCTTATATACAATAACTTCATATGGTAAATAAACTTTTTTTCCATTTTGCATACTTAGCAGATCAACCAATTGCTCAATATGTTTTAGAGTAATATCTTTACTATGTCCCATAAAAGTAGACACACATTTGTATAAAACTCTCTTTTGAATATAAGTCTTCTCTTTTAAAAGAGGTTCTATTAAAATTTCTATCTGATGAGTAGTTACTTTTACTATTTTATTAAAGATATTGTTTGTATAGTCCTCTAAAAATATTTCTTGTTCTTTATAAGTTTGACTATGTTCAAATAACGTTGTTACAATATTAGGATTAATATTTTGTTGAATATAAGGAATGCATTCTAGTCGAATCTTATTTCTCGTGTATACTGTTTCATAGTTTGTGTGATCATTTTTGTATTTAATACCTTTTTCTTCACAGTACGCTTCAATTTCCTTCCTTGATAAACAAAGAATAGGGCGTATAATATTATCCCGTTTTGCCCCGATACCTCCAAGCCCTTTTATATCTGTTCCTCTTAAAAATCTCATAATAAGTGTTTCTGCTTGGTCATTAGTATTGTGTGCTGTAGCAATTTTATCATTTTGATTTGTTAAAGATATAAAGAAACTATATCTTTCTTCTCTTCCAATTTCTTCTTCACTTTGTTTTTTTTCCTTTGCTAGCGTCTTTATATTACAGTGATGAACATAACACGGTAGATCCATATCTTTTGCAACTTGTATTACGTAATCTCTATCTTCATTAGCTTCTTCTCTAATACCATGATGTATATGAGCTACCTTTAAATGAATTTGAAAATAATCTTTATATGCATTTAAAAAGTGTAATAACATCATAGAATCTGCTCCTCCAGATACACCTACTACTATAGTATCCCCCGGAGAAATGAGTTGATTCTCTATAATATATCGTTTCACCTTTTCTTCTATGTCTTTTACCATCTTTTATCCTCTTTTAATTTTGCCATTTTCTATGTGTATTAGAACATATTTAAAATTAAAATACAATAAAAAAAGGCATATTTATCATACACCTTAAAGTCAAAATATAAGCCCTATGATGCTTATAAAAATAAGTATTCCTATACTTATAAAGAAAAAGTTATCAATCCATTTATAGGAGTCTGTATTCTGATGTGACCTCCCACCTTTTTTTAAATAATTCTCTATGAGTTCTTCTGCATAATTCTCTAAATCACGCGGGTATTGACATCCTTGTGTAGTATCTTTCAATACAAAAGTAGCACTTTCATACCAATCACTCTTTTTACCATTAACGACTACTTTTCTACTCATATTTCCTCCCATTACATACTTGTGTTTAAAGTATGCCATAATCTCAAGGAAATATTCATTTCCATTTCATTTTAATGCTCTTTCCAGATACGCGCTACAATGATTGTCATATCATCCCCAACTTGAACTCCTAATAAGTCTCTACTCTTTTCCATTAAATAATCTGCCATATACTGAGGTGCTTGTCCTTTACATTCTAAGATAAAATGTTTAAATGTCTTTTCTTTTCCTAGTATATCTCCTGAAGCCTCTAGGATTCCATCAGTAATCATAATCAGTATATCACCATCATGAAGTTGTACATGTTTTATCTCTAAATCTACATCTTTTACTATACCTATTGGCAGGCTATTCATCCTAATTGGCATTACATCTCCATCATGTAGAATAAAACTTGTCGCTGCCCCTGCTTTAAGGAATTCTGCCATACCTGTCTTACGATCAATTAACGTTACATCTACAGTAGAAAATACTTCATCATCATCATTTAGAATAAGAGCAGAATTAATCATTCTTACCGCTAAATCTTTTCTAAATCCTGATTCCATAAAATCTTCTAGCATTTCAATTGTAGCTGCACTTTCCTCATAAGCTACTCTTCCACTTCCCATACCATCTGCTAAAGCAAGTAAATATTGATCATCATCTACTTCCATAAAGGTATAAACATCTCCACTAATTTCTTCTTTAGCACAAATTGCATAACCTGCTGTTACACGATAGGTATTTTTAATTTTCCACTTATACTCATAATTTTCTTCTCTACTCATCATACTTTCTAGTGCTACTTTATACCCTAAGGTATCTTCAATTACACTAGCCATAATATCAGGGTAATCATCATCTTGTTTACTTGTATAAATTTCAATAGATTGGATTTTCCCTTTATTCTCTAGTACCATTGCATCTTTTAAGTGAATCCCTTGTGCTAGTAAATTTTCCTTCAAAAGATTTTCTTCTTCCTTATTAAAGTAAATTTCTTTTTCTATCTCATTTACTAAACTATTCAAAGTAGTAGAAACCGCTTTAAGTTGCTCTGCCATTAATGCTCTATTTTCTATGAATCTGTTATGCCACATTGTATTTTGACGCAATAAATCTAACTTAAAACTCATTACATAAGCAAAATTAGATGCATTAGGGCAGTGTTCTTTGAAAAGAGGAGGTATACTTGCTTCAGAAATGAACCCTTTATCCTTAAATGTATCAATCATTTCATAAGCATGTTGATAAGTTGTCTTCAAATCTTGAACCCAGCAAAACTGCTTCATAGAGCAATCAACACAAAGCTTTTCTCCCGTGTCTTCAATGATATTTCGCATATCTTTAGGCGTAAATTCCATTCTTTTAGGTCGTACTTTTTCAAAACTATCTCCCAGTTGTTCAAATCCTCTTACAATATGTTTTAATCTAGTAGTCATAATCCTTTGAATGCGTTCTAAGTGAATTTGTTCATTCTGTTCTATACTCTTTTCCAAAAACCAACTTGCAATTCCAAAATAATTTTTAGGAATAATAAAACTAATAACTGCTGCTATACCATAAGCTCCTATCAAACTCCAGTCTAATCTTCCTCCATTAAAAATAGAGAATCCTACAAGTTGTCCTATTAATCCTCCAAGTATAACTCCCCATTTGCCAATAGGCAAGAACACTCCACCTACTAACGCTGTCAAGGCATATATAGCTACAAATGCAGGAGATATGTATCCTATTATTACAAGTAAACTGCTCATTACAATTCCCATTGTTACACCCTTATTTGCTCCACCTAAATAAGTAACTGCAATAAGGATTATATATGCAACCATATCCCTAAAATAAATTTCTTTACATATAGGTACACTAATATAGAAATCTAATGCTCCAGCAACTGCTAATGCAAGCATGATTGTAATGCTTATACTTTCCTTACTTGTTAAAGGCGTTTGTCTACGTTGTAAGATTATAGAAGTACCACATGCAAATATATAAGTCAATGCCATCCCAACTAATGCTTCTACAATACAAATAGCACATGTATAAAGATTAAATCCTTGGATGAGTGTACTCAATAAATCCACCAAGAAAATACTTGCAAATGTACTCACTAATTGATTTTGCAATGTACATTCTTTGTGATTCATTTCTAACCATTTACGTACTAAACTAATGAGACCGATCATAAGTACATATTTCAAAGTACCTACATCAAAACGCATTAAAGAAAAAACGCCTAAAGTCGCAAAAAGTACAGACCATTTTCGTATTTCTATTTTTTCGTACAAACTGCCAACATATGCAATTCCTACAGTATAAAAATACTCATAAAATCCTACTCTTGCAAAAGCAAACGACATTAAAACCATTATTAATTCTGGAATTTTCACTTTTAACCCCATTGGGCTTTTTTCTTTCGTCTCTACACCATTCATTTATCTTCCCTCCTACGTAATGTTTATTATAGAAGAGATAAGTTGAAATATTTGTAAATAACTGGAATTTTTTTCAAAAAACTTTTAGACAAATTCAGCTAACCTTTTAGCACATTTAAGGATTATACCCTAAAATATTATAGTAAACTCGCGCATTAGGCTTACTACTAAGTGGAATATTGTAACCTCTTATCCCCCCCACTCCCGAATGTTGGGCTATGAGTAAATCTTTTGTCACATTTATATCATTTTCATCTTTTACTATATCCACTACAATCATGCTATGCGTTGTCACCTGTAAATCGCCTAATTGTACAATATCTCCTAGCTGCATCGTTTGCAAACTCCCCAACCTTGCCACTAATCCAAACCCCTTATTTCTAAGCATATAATCCTTAAAAGCTGTGGCACTTGTAAAACTGGGTGTACGATAATGATCAGAGTACCAGTACCATTTATCATTTATATATCTTCCTTGGTGGTCGAATGGTATATTCCCCTCAAATAGACATTGTGATACAAAATTAGTACAATCTCCTCCCCATTCTTCATAGTTTTTCCACTCTTTTGTATTAGGAGTAATAGCATACTTCTTGGCATAGGCAACAGCTTTTTCTCTCATATAAATCCCTTTTGGTTGTGATTTTTCCTCACGTTCCATTAAAAGCCATTCTTTATTCTTTCTATTTTTCTTTCTATTTTTCTTTTTTTTCTCTTTCTTCCCATCCTCTATCTCTATACACTTAAATTCATTTTCATATCGATCCTCTTCTATACGCCATATTGCTCCTTCTTGTGTTAATGTAAAAAAGTGTTCTAGATTCTTGATAGTTGTATAGTCCTCTACTCCTCTATACTGCATTTTTATATCCAATCCCATGTGTACCTGACATTGCCTACCTGATTTATTGATTAATCTCCATTTTATATCAATCTCAGGCTGCTCAAATAATAAATAATTTGCTAACTGACTATTATGGTTAATTCGATTTTTAAGTGCTATTTCTTCTTGGACAAAACTATGATTTCCTTTTAAGCTATAGGCAAAATAATCTTTCAAAAGATAAGGATTATAATCTTGATTTCCTAACATTCTATAATACGTTTCTATATACCTTGTAATTGTATTTTTTATTTGATCTACTTCCTCCTTCATTTACCCACCCCCTTCTAATATCTTATACAAAATAAATATACTTTATGACCGGCTTTGTTTTATGGTACAATAGCAATAGCACTATAACTACTTATTAAAAGGAGATTATTATGGAAAATAAAGTTATTGCTATCGTTGATGGCCGTGAAATTACTGAAAGTCATCTTGTTAGCTTAGTTCACAGCTTAGGACAAAATGCTGCAAGATTTGCATCTGAGGATGGTCGTCAAAAACTTATCGAAGAACTTATTACTCAAGAGCTTTTCTATTCTGATGCTATTGAAAATGGATTAGATAAAGATCAAGAATTTATAACAGCTGCTGAAAGTATGTACAGCAACCTTTTAAAACAATATGCACTTAGCAAATTATTAGGTACTGTAACTGTTTCAGACGAAGAAGCATTAGAATACTTCAATAACAACAAAGATACTTTCCGTTCTGCTGCTACTGCTCGTGCAAAACACATTTTAGTAGATTCTAAAGAAAAAGCAGAAGAAATTTTAGCTGAAATCAATGCTGGTCTTGCATTTGAAGATGCTGCACAAAAATACTCAAGCTGCCCATCTAGCGAACGTGGTGGAGATTTAGGTGAATTCGGTAGAGGCCAAATGGTTCCTGAATTCGAAAATGCTGTTTTTACTATGAAAGCTGATGAAGTAAGTGAACCAGTTCAAACACAATTTGGTTACCACTTAATTAAACTTGTTTCTATTAACAATGGTGAAGAAGCAGAATTTGAAAAAGTTAAAGATCAAGTTCAACAATTTGTAATGTCAGTTAAACACAATGACGTTTATTCTGCAAAACAAGCTGAACTTAAAGCTAAATACACAGTAGAAATGAAATAATTTAAAAATAGGAGGGTCTGTCTATGACAGCCCTCCTATTTTTAGTTTCTCTTATTTTATAACTCTTACCATTTGTATAGCTTCTTCATCATATGGAAAGACTACAAAAAAATATAAAATGGTGAGGCAAATATTATGAATCTATTTACACACACTCCTGAAGTTCTACTTAAAAGTATTACCGACTATTTTGATTCACACAATTATAAAAAAGACTTTCTATCATCTATTTATATCTCTAATTCTTGTACACCAAATTATGCTGTACCAATAGGTTTAGTTGGTCATCAAAAAAGGATCAATGGCCATCTATGTGATGTATTTACATTATATCTAAATGGATCTCTCGAAAAAACTAATACTCACCTTGGTACTCCTTTTGGAGATATTCGCACCGAACACATCCCTATTGTCCTTTATAAACTTTTTTTAGAAAAAGAAGCTCATGCTAGTGAGTTTAATTCTTGGATAACCGATAATGTCTTCCCTATTTCTGTTCTATTAAGCGATTATTTAGTTTAGAATATTTTATTTTTTTCTAATTAATGTTAAGCTTATAAGTGAATATTATTATTTTAGGGGGAGATTATGAAAAAATACAGCTTTATACTATTAATTTGTCTACTTTGCACTTCAAACATAACATTTGGTCTTCCTAGTGATAAAGTAGATACTACACTTAATACTACTACTCTTAAATTACTCAAAGAGCAACAAGCAGTATCTGTAGATGTAGGCAAAGACGCAAGTTTTTCAACCATTAAAGTTTATTTTGACAAAAAGCCTATTACTTTATCTAATCGTTCATTCACTTACAAAGGTCGCGTGTATCTTCCACTTCGTGAAGTTGGAGAAATCCTAGGAGCTGAAATCGGTTGGAATGGCTCTAACAAAGTAGCTATTGTAGAAACTGCTTCAAAACGTCTAGAGATGCCCCAAGGATATCGTAAAGCCATAAGTTATCTCAAAAATAGTCCATCAAAAGCCTCTACTGTAAATGTAGATCAAACTAGTCTAGATGTACGTACTATGCTTTATGAAGGTAAAACTTATTTACCTATTCGCTTTACAGCAGAATCACTAGGCTTTAATGTTAAATACGATGATGCTACATCTTCCGTATACTTTACAACACCATAACAAAAAAGCTCTGATATGCCTAAACATATCAGAGCTTTTTTCAAAATTAAAATGGTCGCTATAGGGCTCGAACCTATGACCCCCTGCTTGTAAGGCAGGTGCTCTCCCAGCTGAGCTAAGCGACCAAAGTAGCGGAAGACGGATTTGAACCGCCGACACCATGGGTATGAACCATGTGCTCTAGCCAACTGAGCTATTCCGCCATATTCATTTTCTTGAAGCCTTGCCTCAAGCACTTCTGTAGTATATCTTATTACTTGTCATAATGCAAGTAGTTTTTTAATTTTTTTTGGTTTTTTTCTAGTTTTTTTCTTTCCTTTATTAAAAAGAGATTTAGTCTTTTTATAATACGACTAAATCTCTTTTCATTTTATTTATTTTCTATTTATCTTCTGCAAAAGTTTTCTTATAGAAGATAATAAAGCAAGTTAATGTTGTAAGTGCAGCTAAGATATCCGCTACTGGCTCTGCCATTAATACACCTGCTAATTGATCTGTCATAAATAATGGTAAAATAAATACAAGAGGAATAAGTAAAATAATTTTTCTTAATAAAGCTAAGAATAATGAAATTTTAGCTTGCCCTAATGCTAAGAAAGTTTGTTGACACGCTGTTTGTGCACCCATCATAAAGAGTCCTGCAAAGAATATTTTCATACTCCATGTTGTCATTTCCATTACATTTGGATCATTATTAAATAAGCTTACAAGTATTTGTGGTGCAAACATAACAACTAGCCACATTATACCTGTATAAGTTAAACAACATGTAAGTAATAATTTAAATGTCTTTTTAACCCTATCCATTTGTCTAGCACCATAGTTATAACTGATAATAGGCTGTGCCCCTTGTGTTAATCCTAGCATTGGTAAACTTACTATTTGCATAATACTGCTCATAATTGTCATTGATCCAATAGCTAAGTTTCCAATTCCCTCACCTAGTAAATTACCATATGTAAGTAATTGATTATTTAAACTAATAAGCACTAAACTTTCTGTTGATTGCATAATAAATGGTGAAATACCTAATGCCATAATTTTAAATCCTACTGACATATTAGGCTTTAAATATTCTTTTCTTATTTTAATTGTACTTTTTTGTCCAAGTAGTTCATCTAAAATACCATTTTTAAAATGCTTTTCTTTTCCAAAGAAGAAATAGATTACCCATACAGCTGAAGCCATTTGAGCAAGTATAGTTGCTAATGCAGCACCTTTTACGCCCATACCAAATCCAAAAATAAAGATTGGGTCTAAAACAATATTAATAATTGCACCTACCATAACTGTGCACATACCTATTTTAGCAAAACCTTGCGTATTGATGAATGAATTCATCCCTAGTGCTAACTGTACTGCAAGCGTACCAATTAAATAAATCGTTAAATAGTCAGATGCATATTCAATAGTTGCATCACTAGCTCCAAATGCCCATAGAATTGGATCTTTGAAAATCAAAAGTAATCCCATCAAAGCAACTCCGACTATTAAAAGTAAAGAAAAGCTAGTGGTCATAATTTGCTCTGCACCATCTTTATCTTTCTCTCCTAGCTTAATAGCTGCTAAAGGAGCGCCCCCCATTCCTACTAATGCACTAAAAGCAGATACTATTATAATAACAGGAAACGCAATCCCTACCCCTGCCATTGCATTACTATCTGGAAGCCTACCAATGTACATTCTATCTACAATGTTATAAAGTACATTTACCATTTGTGCGATAATAGCTGGTAGCGCTAACTTAAAAAGCAACCCTCCAATACTATCCTTACCCAAATCTGTTGTATTCTTTTTCAATTTGTTCACTCCTTTTAAGTATAGTTCATTTCATTGAATACCTACTTCAATGTACTATACTACAGGATTATGAGTAAAGTATAAACACCTATCTCATATCTACATTATCGCAATTACTACAATATAGCTTAATTTTATTCCCAAGTGTTTTTGCATCTTCATATCCCTCATAGTATAATTCTTCTAACTTATTTTTATCTTTTTCAAATCTATCAATTTTAATAAGCTTAGTAGGTCTTATAACAATAATCTTACCTTCTGCTTCTAATTCTTGCAAAGATTTCAATGTATTATTATAGTTTTCATGTCTATTACCAATCGTATGAATAAGCTTTGGATACTGTTTATATTTATGTGTATAAATGTGTTTAAATGGTTCTGGTTTTTTTATATAGTCTGCATTTCTCGTTACTACTACTATATTCTTGTCATGTCCTTGTTTAATTGAATATTGAATTGGAATTGAATCTGCAGTTCCACCATCTAACAACTTCTTCCCCTCAAGCTCTACTATAGGTGCAAACATAGGAATAGAGCTTGAAGCTCTCAAATACTCATTAACTAATTGTGTATTTCTTCCGTCTAAATACTCTGGTTCTCCCGTTTCACAATTAGTTGCTACAATAGTAAGATGCATTGGTGAATTAAAATAAGCATCATAATCAAAGGGCACTAACTCATCCGGGATCATTTTAAATATAAAATCCATCCCAAACAAGCTTCCTTGTTTTATTAGATTTTGCATACTTAGATATCTTTTATCTCCAATGTACTCTGTATTAACCTTGAGATTTCTTCCTCTTTGTTTTGCAATATATGATACTGCATTACATGCTCCTGCTGAAACACCTATTACATTATGAAAATATATCTCTTCATCTAAAAAATAATCTAGAACTCCTGCTGTATACAGGCCTCGCATTCCTCCGCCTTCTAATACAAGTCCTACCTTACTCACTCTCATCATCTCTTTTCTTTTTATTTAACTTTATACTCATATTGTAGATATTACCATTATACCCTTATGCTTGATTCTACCTATAAACAACTGCTATTGTCTAGTCCTTATCCAATTCTTTTGGCAAACAAAGAGGACTGTTTGCACACTACCCTCTAGTTGCAACAGCCCTTATTTTTCTTTAAATACAATATCATCTTTCTTAACCATCCCTAGCTTGTCTCTGGCTACACGTTCTATGTACTCTAGAGTCTCCATATTGTCCTTTTCTTTATTAAGCTCCTCTAGTTCATTCTGTTCTTCTTCTAGCTTCTTTGTAGCTTCAACAA
This sequence comes from Holtiella tumoricola, assembly GCF_027857615.1. NCBI lineage: Bacteria > Bacillati > Bacillota > Clostridia > Lachnospirales > Cellulosilyticaceae > Holtiella > Holtiella tumoricola. The sequence continues at coordinate 43,519 of NZ_JAQIFT010000054.1, read as the reverse complement.
GCTGATTATCTAGCTTATTGATAACTTTATTTAACTCAATTGTTCTTGCTCCTAAATAAAGTAATATGCCCATGCTTGTTATAAAGGTTATACGCCATATTATTTTCTTATTTATCATGTGTATCCCACCTATTAATTGTTCTATTTCTATCTTAATATTTTTAACAGGTGTTGTAAATCACTTTGTGCGCTTATATTTTACTCCACTCTTAATATCTGCATTTTTAAAGTATAATCTTCTCTGCAATTTCTTCATTTTCCACTTACGTTTATTATCTAATTGAATACCAAATCGTTTAAGCATTCTAAGTGGTATTTTAACAACATTGATCATCCACTTAATAGGAATACTTATAATATGTATTAAAGTTCTTAGAATATGTTTGACGACTTCTATAAGCCAGGTGGCAAACTTCATAAATACAATGCTAAACGTGCAAAAATAAAATATAGCTCCTAATATAATACCTATAAATACAAAAAATCTAATTTGTCCATAATTATGCATGTATAAAATAGAAAAACCTATGAGTGCACAACATATCCAATAAATTGTATCTTCAACTTGTACACTCCAGTTAGGATGAGGAATAATCTTTCTAAAAATCCTTATAAGGTCATAGAGCATGCCCATAATTACTCCTATTAGGATACAGGTTAGGAATAATCCGCTCTGAGTATTTACTACTTGATTCATATCATCTACCTGCTACTTAAATAATCTGCCTAGCAATGAACCTTTTTTGCTAGAGTTATTTTGTTCTTGATAGATTAATCCTGATACATGCCCTTCTACGATTAATTCCCCACTGTCTAAATTCATTTTGACAATGTGTAAGTCATCACCCTCTATATCTAAGTATCCCTGAGACGTTTCAAGCTCTATCACTTTCTCATCAAACGCAAATACATCGGTTACACCTGTCATATTAAGCCTAGTTCGGTCTAACAGAGTTAAAGTATGTTTTTTAGCGATCTTTTCCTCCATAATAAAATCCACCCCTTTATAATAAGTTCTTACTACTTATTTATATTGAGGTGGACTCAGTTTTATTACAACATACGATATAAGGATTCTGTATCTTCTTTTTTTACATGTTCTTTAATATCTAAAACTTCATATTTTAATAGTTTTTCACCAAATTGAATTTGAATAATATCACCCATATTTACATTGGTTGATGCTTTGGCTACTTTATCATTAATACTCACACGACCTTGGTCACATGCTTCTTGTGCAATAGTACGTCTTTTAATAATACGCGTAAGCTTTAAGTATTTATCAATTCTCATTAACCATTTCCTCCATAATGATAAAAAGAACCTACACAAATGTGTAGATTCTCCTATCTCTCATTTATTATTGGTTTACAGCATCTTTTAAAGCTTTACCAGCTTTAAATTTAGGAGCTTTTCCACCAGGAATTTGGATTTCTTCGTTTGTTTTAGGATTTCTACCAACGCGTGGTTTTCTTTCTGTAACTTCGAATGTACCGAATCCTACTAATTGAACTTTACCATCATTTGTAAGTTCTTCCATAACTGCATCTTCGAAAGCTTTTAATGCTTTTTCAGCGTCTTTTTTGCTAATTTCTGCTTTTGCAGCCATAGCTGCTACTAATTCAGATTTGTTCATAATAAAAATCCTCCTCTATTCATGCATTTACATGGATATTATGTATTGAAAATTAGATGTTTGATTCAACTTTTTTACATTCATTCCATAGCTGATCCATCTCTTCCAATGTCATTTGCGATAGTTGTTTTCCCTTAGCAAACGCCGAATTTTCAATATATCTAAATCTATTTATAAACTTTTCCGTACTGTTTGTCAAGGCAAATTCAGGATTTATTTCTAAAAAATAAGATAAATTAACCATAGAAAACAAAACATCACCTAATTCTTCATTCATTTTGTCTAATCTTCCCTGTTTTATCTCTATTTTCAACTCTTCAATTTCCTCAAAAACCTTATCCAGTATAGGTTCATAGCTATCCCATGTAAATCCGACTTCTGCCGCTTTTTTTTGCACTTTATAGGCACGCATAAGGGCAGGTAAGGCACGTGCTACTTGATCCATGGACTCCGTCTGAGTTTCTTGTTTTTTCTCTTTCTTTTTTAGTTTCTCCCAATTTTCTAAGATTTCTTTGGTATTATTAGTTTCTTCTCCCTGTTTAAACACATGAGGATGTCTATATACTAGTTTCGACGCAATACCATCTATTACATCTTCCATAGTAAATTCACTGGCTTCATTAGCAATTTGTGATTGCATCATTACTTGCATTAGTACATCGCCTAATTCTTCTTTTAAATTAGCTGTATCTTTGTTTTGTATCGCTTCTACTAGTTCATATGTTTCTTCAATCAGAGAAGGTACTAAGGATTCATGAGTTTGTTCTCTATCCCAGGCACATCCATTTTCACTTCTCAGTAATTCAATAATATCCTTCAAATCTTGGTATGTATATTTTTTCTTTTCCATACTCATCACCCCTTTGCTATTTACCCGATAACCATAGTCTAAATGGTATTAAATCTCCATTCTAACTAAGAAATCTGTTTATATTGTAACACATAAGATGCCAGCAACTAGATTAAAATAGTTACTGGCATCTTATTATTGTTCCATTTGGCGTCCTAAAAAACCAGATGCAGATTGTGCAAGCTTTTCTTCTACTTCGCCCATATGGGTTCCTTTAATTGTTGATAAGAAAATTACAGCTCCGATAGCATCTCCTTCACAAATAATAGGAGAAATAATCTCAGAGTGATAACCTTCTGTACTACCTTCTGATAATATAGGTACAAACTTAGAATCCTCTTTATCTGCATGTAAAAGACTACGTGCTTCTATAGCGCGTTCTAAGTTACTACTAATGCTTTTATCCAAAAATTCTTTCTTTGAGCCTCCTGAAATAGCAATAATCTGATCTTTATCAGAAATGCATGTAATATGACCTGTAGCTTGAGCAAGAGCTTCTGCGTATTCTTTTGCAAACGCACTTAATTCTCCTACTGGCGAATATTTTTTAAGGATCACTTGTCCATCATGATCCGTAAATATTTCAAGTGGATCCCCTTCTCTAATACGTAGAGTACGGCGAATTTCTTTCGGGATAACTACACGTCCTAAATCATCTATCCTTCTAACGATGCCTGTTGCTTTCAAGTAAACAACCTCCTTAATTGTCTGATTTGGAATAAATGTTCTTTTATCTTTAGGTATATTATGCTACTATTTTTTCTAGAATATACATTTTTAGTAAGACTTTCACATTTACATATAAAAAAACCACCTATAAAAGGCGGTTTTATTCTTTGCTAGCACTATCAGTTTCTATAGTTTCTTCAGTAGCATTTATAATATTGATTTCCTCATAAAGCTCGGTTTTTTCAACTTGTGCATTACTAATCATTGTATTAAATTCATTATTGGTAAATTCACGTTTTGAAGCACTAATAAATTCATTACGCATTACTTCTTCATCTGCTGGAATATGTGCATCTGTTTTAATAATATGATAGCCATAAGCAGTTTTTACAAGTTCTGGCCATACTTGACCATCTTTTCCTGCAAATGCTGCTTCTTCAAACTCTTTAACCATTTTCCCTCTTCTAAAAGTATACTGACCATCTGGTGTTCCATCTGCTTGATTAAGAGAACCAGCATCATCAGAATACGTAGTTGCAAGCTTAGAGAGATCTTCTCCATTTAATGCTTTTTGAAGTACTTCTTCTGCTTGTGCTAATTTTTTAGCTTTTTCATTTTCTGGAAGTTCATTGGATGCATCATCTGTTGTTTTTAAGAGAACATGTGTTGCCGTAACTTGCTCATAAATCCCTTTGTTGTCTTCAATAAATTTAGTAATTTCAGCTTCTTGAGGCATATAATTTTGTCCTAGTTTTTCTTCAACTAGACTCACTAAATCTGTAGCCAATAAGAATTTCTCAATGTCTTTTTCACCAAAATGGTAGGTTTCAATAATCTCAGAATTATTTTTCACAAATTTCTCCGCATTTTCTTTAGCCGCTTTTTCTTGGTCCTTAGTTACTTGGACGCCTAATTCTTCTGCTTTTTTAGCTGCTACTACTGATAAAATAGTAGACTCTAAAGCACGCTGTTTGGCTAAATCACTCGTATTTTGTCCTTCTATTTGCATATTCCATATAGTTGGACCTGAGATTTGCTCAAAATATTGCTGAGTATACCATAAATATATTCTATATAAAGATTCAGGAATCTTTTCACCCTCTATTATCGCAACTATCGCATTACTTGTAGAATTCTTTCCAAATGCACATCCTGTTATGCCAGTCATTAGCAGAGTACTTGCAAGCATTAGTGCCATTATTCTTTTTAGTTTTTTCACTGCCATCTCTCCTTAGCCTGTCAATTTTACTTTATTATTCATCCATTATCTTCTTCCTCATTATAAAATAAAATTATGACTGCTTCAATTTTTTCAAGGAATGTAACACATTCTTAATATAAGTGATTCTATCTTTTTTGATTACATCCCCACAATTAAATTTAAGGCTAAGTTCTTTACCTGTTAGAATATTTACCTTTCTAGGGTATTCTGCTACGATCTCAGGTAATACCGCTGGATTTAAAGCTGCATCTTCTTTAAATTTAAATAAAATACTTTCTGGACTCTCAGAAACAAGAGTAATATCTAATTGATTAGCTTCCCATTTAATAAGTGCTATATCAATCAGATTTTGGACACATAGTGGCATAGTTCCATATCTATCCTCTATCTCCTCTTGCATTTCATAATAGTCCTTTTCACCCTGTATAGAGGCAATCTTCTTATAAATATCTAGTTTTTGAACTTCATCTGTAATAAACTCGCTTGGTATATAAGCATTTATCTTCATCTCTATTGTTGTTTCAAAGTTTTCTTTAAGCGGTTCTCCTTGTTCTAATGCCACTGCTTGTTGAAGCATCTTACAATACAAGTCATATCCTATAGTTTCCATGTGTCCATGTTGTTGTCCACCTAAAAGGTTCCCCGCTCCTCGTATTTCCAAATCTCGCATAGCAATCTTAAATCCAGCTCCTAATTGGGTAAACTGCTTAATTGCCTGTAGTCTCTTTTCTGCAATTTCTTTAAGCACCTTATCTTTTTGATACATCAAGTAGGCATAGGCTGGTTTATTAGACCTTCCTACACGCCCTCTTAATTGATAAAGCTGACTAAGACCCATATGGTCTGCGTTATTAATGATAATCGTATTTGCATTAGCAATATCAAGACCTGTTTCAACAATGGTTGTACATACTAATACATTTATTTCTTTCTCAATAAATGCAAGCATAATACTTTCAAGTTCACGCTCACTCATCTGCCCATGAGCAAAGCCTACTTTTGCTTCTGGTATCATCTTTTGTACTTGTACAGCCTTTTCTTCTATGTCTCTTACTTGATTATATAAGAAATAAACTTGACCATCACGAGCTAATTCCCTGTGTATGGCATCTTTTATAAAGTCTTCACTATACTCTAATACATAGGTTTGAACAGGTCGTCTTTCCAACGGCGCCTCTTCTAGAACACTCATATCTCTTACACCTATTAGGCTCATATGAAGCGTTCTTGGGATAGGGGTAGCGGTTAAAGTTAAAACATCTATTTCTGTTCTCATCTGTTTTAACTTCTCTTTATGTGTTACACCAAATCGTTGCTCTTCATCTATAATTAATAACCCTAAATCTCTAAATTGTACATCTTTAGATAATAGCCTATGGGTTCCTATAACGATATCTATAGTTCCTTTACGTATACCTTCTAAAGTTGCTTTAATTTGCTTAGGTGTGCGGAATCTTGAGAGCACACCTACATTCACTGGATAATTAGCCATTCGTTCTTCAAATCGCTGGAAGTGCTGTTGTGCAAGAATAGTAGTTGGTACAAGGTAGGCAACTTGTTTATTGTTTTGTACAGCCTTAAAAGCAGCCCTTATAGCAACCTCTGTCTTGCCATATCCTACATCTCCACATACAAGTCGGTCCATGATTTTATCACTTTCCATATCCTCTTTTACTTCTTCAATGGCATTAATTTGATCCCCTGTTTCTTCATATGGAAACATCTCTTCAAATTCATTTTGCCAAATAGAATCTGGCTCGTAAACAAATCCCCTAGCATGCTGTCTTTTGCTATAAAGCTTTATTAAGTCTTTTGCAATATCTTGTACTGCACCTTTAACTTTAGATTTTGCTTTTTTCCACTCAGCTGTACCTAGCTTACTCAACTTAGGTGCTTTTCCTTCTGCCCCTACATATTTTTGGACCATATCCATTTGATTGATGTTTACGTACAGAGTTGAGTCATTTGCATATTCTATTTTTAAATTATCACGAGCTATACCCTCTATAACAATTTGTTCAACACCTTTAAAAACGCCTATACCATGATTTTCATGCACCACATAATCTCCTGGTACTAGGTCCAAAAAGCTATCTATCTTGCTTCCTTTATGCTTTTTAGAAGCTTTAGGCTTTTTCTTTTCCTTCCCAAACAAATCTTTATCTGCGACTACGTGGAAGCCCGCACCTTCATACATAAATCCCTTATTAAGTGAACCTTTTGATATAATTACTTGTCCTGACTGAATAGGATCTTGTAAGGTTTCTGAGTAAGTTGTTAAAATCCCTCTTTCCTCTAGTTCTTCCATAAGGCGCATAGCTTTAGCTTTAAGGCCTGCTAAGATTAAAACCTTCTTATCTTCAGCCTTCCAATCCTTAACATCTTTTTCTAATAACTCTAGGCTATTATAAAACGTAGTATTTTCATATACAGCAATAGAAAGCTCATTATCCGTTTCAAAATGTTCTTCATTAGTAATAAAATTATTTAATGTGATAAAAGGCTTTTGAATTAAGCTAAAGGCTGCATCTTGATATTTAAAGATAAAATCAAGTTGTTTAGGCAAAAGATGGCCATAGTTTAATCGATCTAGCATACTCATCTCATATTCTTCATATAGACGTTCACACTTATCTCTAACTTTAACTGGTTCATCTATATACACAACTGTATTTTTAGGCAAATAGTCCAATATGCTAACCGTTTGTAGGTTAGTATAAGGAATATACGTTTCTAATCCTTCAATACTTATACCTTCTTCTATTTGCTCTAAATGTTCCTTTACTTGACTTTCTATGCTTTTTGCACTTTCTTTCTTACCTTCTCCTCTTAATGTCTCTACTACTTTTTTCAAGTCTGCTTTAATATCTGGTGCAGCCTTTTGTAATAGACTAAGTGGGAAAATAATCTCTTGATTAGGAATAATAATAATTTGTTCTACCTTCTCAACAGAACGCTGCGTAGAAGCATTGAACGTGCGAATAGAGTCTATTTCATCATCCCAAAGTTCAATACGATAAGGCATCATAACATTAGGTGGGAAAAAGTCTATAATCCCCCCTCTTATGGCAAACTGCCCTATTGCTTCCACCTTTGCAACACGTTCGTACCCTATCTCAACCAAATACTTATTAAGTTCTTTTAAATCAACAACTTGTCCCTCTTTGAGTACTCTTTGATAGGAGAGCCAAGTCTCTTTAGGTGATAAAGGATTAAGAAGTGCTTCTGCCGGAATAATAATGACAGCCTCTTCCCCTTGTAGCAAACTCTCTATGATTTTCATACGCTCTGCAGTAATATCTGTACTATGTACATCTGCATTATAAAAGAGTATATCTCTAGCAGGATAGAGATATACTTCACGACCTTCATATAGATATTGCAAATCTTCATAAAGTTTTTTTGCGCTTACTTCATCCGCAGTGATAATTGTTGGAATCCTATTTGTTTCACTTGTTAATGCATAAATCAAGTGTCCTTTACATCCATCTACTGTACCCACTATTTTCCCTGTGTGCGTACTATTAAAATCATATACAAATTTATTAAACCCTTCTAATTCTTCTAATGGTTTAATAAGTGTTTGTTTGCCATAATTCATATGATCACCGTCTCATTTTACCGTTATAGTTATTCATAGCTGTATCTACATTTTTAACAACCATTGTCTCTACAGCATCACAGACTACTTTTAGTCTTTCATCTAATACCTTTGTATCATCTGGAGTAAACTTGCCTAATACATAGTCTGCTAAATCCCATCCTTTTGGCTTCTCACCTACTCCAATTTTCACTCTTGGAAATACTTCTGAACTTAAATGGGCAATAATACTCTTAATTCCATTATGTCCACCACTACTTCCATTTTTGCGGATACGAATATCTCCTACCCCTAAAGATACATCATCATACATTATAATTATATCTTCATTTTCTAGTTTATACCAACTTTTACACGCTGAAATAGATTCTCCACTCAAATTCATATAAGTTTGTGGCTTCATTAATATAACTTTCTCTCCACCTATCGTACCTTCTCCTACAAGTGCTTTAAATTTACTTCTATTAACACTAATGTTATATTTATCAGCTAATCTATCTATTGCTATAAATCCTATGTTATGTCTTGTAGTCTCATATTGCATGCCAGGATTTCCTAGTCCTACGATTAATTTCATTTTGTTCCTCCAATTTTATTGCTTATGTATAGCATTGTATTGTTGTACTTTATATTATACATTTTTATAGATATAACAAAAAGGGTTTAGATAAAAATCTAAACCCTTTTAACGCTCTATTAATCAAATAATTTAGAAACTGATAAGTCTTCGTGTATACGTCTAATCGCATCTGCAAAGATTTCTGCTACTGAAATCTCTTTAATTTTTGAGATTTTCTTTTCTTGTGGAAGAACAATAGTATTTAATACTACAAGTTCTTCAATAGATGAAGCTTCAATTCTTTCTAATGCTGGACCTGATAATACACCATGTGTACAACAAGCATAAACTGCTGTTGCACCTCTTTCTTTTAATGCATTTGCTGCATTACAAATTGTACCTGCTGTATCAATCATATCGTCAACTAAGATAACTCTTTTACCATTTACTTCACCAATGATATTCATAATTTCTGATACATTAGCTTTTGGTCTTCTTTTATCGATAATTGCGATAGGAATATCTAATTTTGTAGCAAATCCTCTAACACGACCTACACTTCCTAAGTCTGGTGAAACAGCTACTACATCTTCTGTATTGTCGCCTAATTTATCTGTATAGTATTTTGTAAGTAAAGGCATACCTACTAAATGATCTAAAGGAATATTAAAGAATCCTTGAATTTGTGAGCAGTGAAGGTCCATTGTAAGAACTCTATCAGCACCTGCTGTTTGAAGAATATCTGCAACAAGTTTTGAACTAATTGGATCTCTCGCTCTAGTTTTTCTATCTTGTCTTGCATATCCATAATATGGAATAACTGCTGTAATACGGCCTGCTGATGCGCGTTTCATCGCATCAATCATAATAAGTAATTCCATAAGATGTTCATTGGCAGGTGTTGATGTAGGTTGAATAATAAATACATCAGTACCACGTACCTTCTCATCAATTTTTACGGAAACTTCTCCATCACTAAATCTTAAAACCTCAGATTTACCTAATGTTACACCAAGACACTTAGCAATTTCTTCAGCTAATGCTGGATGGGCGTTGCAGGTAAACACTTTGATATCAGCATAATTTCTAATCATTTGATTAAGTCCTCCTTAAGAATCTACGTCCACTAAATCGACAACATTATACCATATTGAGGATAAATTGCAACTTATATGAACGTTTTTATACACATTTAGCAAATATTCCGGTTAATTTTGGCGTTTTTTTGTAACCCATTCTTCCTTATTTTCTTGACGCGCACGAGCTATGCCTAAGCTATCTTTTGGAACTGTCTTTGTGATAGTAGAACCCGCTGCCGTATATGCGCCTTCTTCAACTGTTACTGGTGCCACTAAATTTGTATTACATCCTATAAAAGCATTGTCTTTAATTGTTGTACGATGTTTCTTTTGCCCATCATAGTTAACAACAACTGTACCACACCCAAAGTTTACTCCACTTCCTACATCTGCATCTCCAATGTATGTTAAGTGAGATACTTTTGTCCCTTTACCTATTGAAGCATTTTTAATTTCAACAAAGTCTCCAATTTTTACTTTTTCACCGATTGTACTATTTGGTCTAATATATGCAAATGGTCCAATATGTGCATTCTTCTCTACTTTACTATCTGTTAATACACTAGATTCAATACATACCTCATCTTCAATAACACAATTTTTAATTTTTGTATTAAATCCAATAACACAATTTTCACCAATCGATGTATTACCTTCAATAATACATCCAGGTTCTACTATAGTATCCTTTCCAATGACAACAGATGGATCAATATAAGTATTTTGTGGGTCAATGATAGTTACGCCACTATCCATATGTTTTGTATTGATACGATGTTTCATAATTGCGGTAGCTTCTGCTAATTGTGCACGAGAATTAACACCTAAAATATCATCTGGATTCATAATAGCAATTGCATCTACATTATACCCTTCATGAAGAAGTATCTCTATTGTGTCTGTTAAATAGTACTCATTTTGCACGTTATTATTGGTGATTTTAGAGAGTGCAAATTTTAATAACTTCGCTTCAAAAACGTACATTCCTCCATTAATCTCACAGATACGTTTTTCTTCATCTGTAGCATCTTTTTGTTCTACAATTTTTACAAAGTGTTTGCTTTCATCTCTTACAATACGACCATATCCTGTTGGATTATCTACAATAGCAGAAAGAACTGTAACTGCATTTTTCTTTCTTCTATGGAAAGCAAGCATTTTTTCTATTGTTTCCGCTGTGATAAGAGGTGTATCTCCATAAAGAATCAGTACCTCTCCTTCATCTTCTATAAAATCCATAGCTTGCATTACTGCATGCCCTGTTCCAAGTTGTTCTGTCTGAAGTGCATATTGTACAGTCTCTCCAAATGTAGCCATAACCTCTTCTGCCTTATGTCCTACAACTAAGCATACTTCCTCTGCTCCTGCGTATCTAGCAGCTTCTATCGGATAGTGAACAAGTGGTTGATGGAAAATTTCATGTAAAACTTTTGAAGTATTTGACTTCATTCTTGTTCCTTGTCCTGCTGCTAATATAATAGATTTTGTTTTCACAAACTGCACATCCTCTCGATTAAACTGGTTCTATTTTCTCATTTATTTACGTTTTATGCAAGATGCATACTACCAAAAAAACACCTCTTAAAAGCCTAGGCTTTTAAGAGGTTTATTTTAGCTTGTCTTAGTATTCTTCTGAAACTGCTACTTCATCACTTACTGCATCATCATCTGAAAGCAATACCATTTCGTATTTTTCAAGTACTGTCTTTTGGATGCGATCACGAGTTTCAGAGTTAATTGGATGAGCGATGTCTCTAAATTCACCATCTAGAGTTTTACGGCTAGGCATTGCAATAAAGCTACCTTTATCTCCTTCAATTACTTTGATATCATGAACTACAAATTCATTATCAAAAGTAACAGATACTACCGCTTTCATCTTTCCTTCTTTATTGATTTTTCTTACTCTGATATCTGTAATCTCCATTTAGCAAACCCTCCTGTTTTTAAGTCGAGCCAAGGTGTCCCCATCCTTAAGCTAACCTGTGTATTATATTTTAAATTATATACGATTTTTAAACAATAATCAATATTTTTTTAAAGATTGTATATAAAATGATGTAAAAATTTAGTCTTATTGTAAGTTTTGCACGTCATCAGTCATCAAATAATACTACGTTTAGGGTATACTAATATATCTTCTGGCGTACCAATCAGTCTTTGACCTTCAGAAACATAAATTTGTTTATCTAAAATGACATTTTCAAGCACAGCACCTCTTCCTATGGTGCAACCTTCCATAATAATACTATTTTTAATAACAGCATTCTCTCCTACAAAAACTTTTCTAAATAATACTGACTGCTCTACCGTACCGTTTATAATATCACCACCACTAATAATACTATTAGCAATGTTAGAATGATCATTAAATTTTGCAGGTGGCTCGTCCTTAGCCTTTGTAAAAATATGAGGTGCTGTATTAAATAAGAACTTTCTAACTTCTGGATTTAAGAAATCCATATTAGCTTCATAAAATGCAGGAATATCTTTAATGGTTTTCCAATATCCATCAAACATATATCCATATATTTTAAGTTTACGTCTATAGCGGATTAGGATATCGCTTACAAAATTATATCTTGCTTCACTTTCTAATTCTTCTAAAAGGTGAATAAGTAGTTCTCGACCAATTACATAAACGCCTAGTGAGACTGTGTCACCTTGAGGCTCTAATGGTTTTTCCTCTAAATCTACCATTCTTAATTCTTCATCTAATTTAACTACTCCATAATCCCTTACATCTTCACCTTGCATGTTTTTACACATGATAGTAATATCGGCATTTTTTTCAATATGGTATTGGATCAATTTATCATAATCCATCTTAGTAACTTGTTCACCAGATACAATCACTACATAAGGTTCATTACTCTTTTTTAAGAAATCCACATTTTGATAAATTGCATCTGCTGTTCCCCTATAGCTAAATGTTTCCGCACTAATCATATGTGGTGTAAAAAGGAATAATCCTGTCTTTTTACGACCAAATCCCCACCATTTTGATGATGAAATGTGGTCTGTTAATGATCTTGTATTATGCTGTGAAATAACAGCTACCTTTTTAATTCCTGAGTTACTTAGATTACTTAAAGCAAAGTCTATTGCTCTATATGATCCACCTACCGGTATTGCTGCAACATTACGTTGCATTGTTAATGCACCAAGTGCATTTCTTTTTCCCCCTGCCAATACAATTCCTACCGCTTTCATAATATCCCCCCTACAAAACTAGTGAACGGCCGCTTTCAAGCTTACCGTTTTGATAATCTTCTTTTTTTGTGTCTCCACTAATCTCACAATTTTTCCCTACTACTACATTATCAGGAATCGTTGTATATGCACCTATTGCAGTAATTCCACTATAATAAATATGTGATTTCGTTTCATGTGGGATATTTTCCCCTTGACCTATATATGTATTTTCCCCTATATCACATTTTTCTGATACTATGCATCGTTCAATAACTGCCCCTGATCCTACCACTGTATCTTGCATAATAATAGAATTTGCTACCATTGCTCCTTCTTCTATAATAACTCTAGGTCCTATAACTGAATTATAAACTTTCCCCTTGATTTCACACCCTTCAGATAAAAGTGCTTTTTCTACAATGGCTGTGTCACTAATAAATTGAGGTGGTTGATGTTCAATATTAGTATAAATTTTCCAGAACTCATCGTATAAATTAAATTCAGGCAAGGTATTTGTAAGTTCCATATTCGCTTTCCAATATGCATCAATTGTTCCAATATCTTTCCAATAATCTTTAAATCTGTAAGCAAACAATTTCTTTTCTTCCCCTATTAACATTGGAATAATGTGTTTTCCAAAGTCACTATCTTCATGTTGCTCATGATCCCTTATAAGAGCTTGTCTCAATTCTTTCCATGTAAAAATGTAAATTCCCATAGATGCTAAATTACTTTTCGGTACAGGTGGTTTTTCTTCAAACTCTATAATCTGACCTTCTTCATTTGTGTTCATGATTCCAAACTGCTTAGCATCTTCATAACTTACTTCCATTACTGCAATCGTTGCATCAGCATGATTTTCTTTATGGAAGTCGAGCATCTTACTATAATCCATCTTATATACGTGGTCCCCTGATAAAATAAGTACATATTCTGGATTATAACTATCTATGAAGCGGATATTTTGATAGATAGCATTAGCTGTTCCTGAGTACCATTCCCCTTGATTACCTTTTACAAAAGGTGATAGCATAGTCACCCCTTCATTTGTTCTGTCTAAATCCCAAGGTGTTCCTATACCAATATGTTTCGTTAAGATAAGTGGCTCATATTGAGTTAGAACCCCTACAGTGTATACCCCTGAGTTAATACAATTACTTAATGGAAAATCGATAATTCGATATTTACCACCGAACATTACAGCAGGTTTTGCAATTTCTTTAGTTAGAATTCCAAGTCTACTTCCTTGTCCACCTGCTAATAACATGGCCATCATCTCTGGCTGATTCATGCGCACCCCTCCACAGCTTGACTAATATATTTTTTATTTTTTAAATAAATCATAATTTAATATACCATTTAAGTATAATTTTTTCAAGTTTTTAACATTTTTATCTAAAAATATTTTTTTTGGCTTCCTGTGGGATTTATATATGTATCTTTTTTAATAAGCATTCGTATACTATAAAGAAATCATTTAAACAAAAATAAGAGCTAATTTTCATTAGCTCTTATTCAAACGCACTATAGATATTAATTTTTTTATTTATAGTATCCACGGTATCTAGCCATACTAAAGTTTTAAAATCATCAATTAATTTACGTTCAGGTTCTTTAGTAGCCATAAGCACACCTACACCTACAAGTTCTGCTTGGAATTCTTGCATAAGATCTAATATACCTTTAGCTGTTCCTCCAGCTTTCATAAAGTCATCAATGAAAAGTACTTTAGAACCTTTTTTTATAGCACGTGTAGGTAAGCACATTGTTTTAATCCGGTTATTACTACCAGTAATATAGTTCATGTAGATAACTGTTCCGTCTGTTAATTTACTTTGGTTTCTTACTACTACCATTGGTTTATTAAGGGCACGTGCAGTCATAAGCGCAATAGGTATACCTTTTGTTTCTACAGTTACTACATAATCTATTTCTTGCCCATTAAACATGCTGGCTAATGCAGCTCCTATTTTTTTAGAAAGTTGAGGGGAGTATAACAAATCATTTGTATAAATATAGCCACTAGGAATCATTCTATCTGGTTGGTCAATAATAGAACAAAGTTCTTTTGTAAAATCTTTAATTTGTTCGTCATTCATTAAAGGATTATAATAGACGCCTCCTGCTGCACCTGAAACTGTTTCAATATTACCCAATCCATAATTTTGAAATAGCTCTCGTATTGTATCTATATCCTCACTAATGGTTGACTTGGCACAATCAAATACATCACAAAAGTGTGTTAACGTAAATATTTGATTCGGATTATCTGTTAATATACTAGATATGATACCGATTCTACCGTTTTTCTGTACTTTTTTCATCACCCTTTAATTCCTTTCTCATTTTGAATAGCTTTATTATACATCAAAAGCCGAATATTTCAATAATTTTAAACCAAAACATTCGAATTATATTTAAAAACCTTTTATAATTAATGATGCACGTAAAGGATTGCTTATAGTATAATACAATTATAGAAACAATTAATAAAGATTGGAAGGATAATTACATGATTGATTTTAATACAATTTCAAATAAACATCATATTCATTTTATTGGTATCGGTGGCATTAGTATGAGCGGCCTTGCTGAAATTATGCACGATAGAGGGAATAAAGTAACTGGTTCTGATATGAAGTCTTCTCCCGTTACTAAACATCTGGAGTCTTTAGGTGTTGAAGTATTCCCATCTCACAGTGCTTCAAACATCACACCTGATATCGACCTAGTTGTTTATACTGCTGCTGTTCATGATGATAACCCTGAATTAATGGCTGCACGCGCTCATAATATTCCCGTTCTAGTACGTGCAGAATTTTTAGGTAGTCTTATGAAATCTTATGATTATCCAATCTGTGTATCTGGTACACATGGTAAAACAACTACTACTTCTATGCTTTCAGAAGTACTTATTAGTTCAGGTCTTAACCCTACTATAACAGTTGGTGGAATCTTAAAATCTATTGATGGAAATATCCGCTTAGGTGGGAGTGAATATTTTATCACTGAAGCCTGTGAATACTGCGATAGTTTCCTAAACTTCTTCCCAAAGATAGGTATTATCCTTAATGTAGAAGAAGACCATATGGATTACTTCAAAGATATTAACCAAATTCGTGACTCCTTCAAAAAATTTGGTACTTTAATTCCATGGGATGGTTTCTTAGCTATTAATGGACATATTGATCACGTAAAACATATTATTGATAATATGACTTGTAAAGTTGAAACCTTTGGCCTAGAAAATCATTTTGATTGGTATGCAGAAAATATTACAATGGATGCAAATGCATGTCCTGCCTTTGATGTTTATTATAAAGAAAAATATCAAGGACGTATCCACCTTCGTGTACCTGGTATGCATAATGTCCTTAACTGTCTTTCAGTATGTGCTGTTTGTCACTTCTTAAATATTAATATTGATCAAATTAATTTAGGATTAACACTCTTTACTGGACCAGATCAACGTTTTGAAATTAAAGGACGTATCCATGATATTACAATAGTCGACGATTACGCACATCATCCAACAGAAATTGCTGCAACCCTTAAAGTAGCTAAGGCTTATCCACATAAACGTTTATTTGTAGTATTCCAACCTCATACTTATACACGTACAAAAGCCTTTTTAGATGAGTTTGCTGAAGCACTTTCAAACACAGATTTTCTTATTGTTACAGATATCTATGCTGCGAGGGAAAAAAATCCTGGGGATATTCATGCACAAGATATCGTCAAAAAAATCCACAATCCTAATACCAATGCAGTTTACTTGTCAGATTTTAGCGAAATCGCAGATTATTTACTAGAACATTGTCTACCAGGTGATTTAATCATTACTATGGGTGCTGGAAATGTTAATCAAGTAGCAGATATCTTATTAGGAAAATAGTTATCCACATTATCCACAGTCGCCTGTTTATAACTCATGTGAATAATATAATAACTTATTAACAGCTTATCCTCAAAGTCCCCTTTTTATTAAGGGGATTTTGTTTTTTGCCACATACTATTTTTTATTTTTTGTGCTATAATACTAACACGATAGTATTTAGATTAAAGGAGGCGCTTGCTTTGGCATATGTAAAATTTATTTCAAATCCCCCAACATCCATTAGCATTCCATATTGGTTTATTACAGATTATATGCCTCAAGCATTAGGTGGCTATGTTAAAGTTTATCTTTATATTTTTGCACTTTATCATGATCCTTCTATAGAGGGTATATCTCTTGAAGACTCTGCTAAAGTGCTAAATATGCTTTGTTCTGAACTCACTACAGCTTTAGAATATTGGAATACTCACGGAGTACTTCAATTTAAAATGCTCTCAGATGAAGACTTTGAACTTACCTTTGAATTAGACAAGCCTACTAGTGCTCCTACAGTAGGACGTACTGCCTCTGTAGAAACAAAAACTCAACGTACCTTTATTCAACAAACAAGACCTCATTATACTTCTGATGAACTTACTCTATATTGTAAAGAGCATACTTCTATTGCTAACTTATTCACTATATGCGAAAAACATCTAGGACGTCTTCTTTCTTCAACAGACCAACAAGTTTTATATGGTTTATATGATTGGCTTAATTTACCACTAGATCTTATAGAATATCTCGTTCAATATTGTGCTTCAAATAATCATACCCATATTCGTTATATTGAAAAAGTTGCCTTAGGTTGGGTTGACCAAGGTATTAAAACAGTTGAAGACGCTAAAGCTCAAGCTTCTATTACAAAAAAATATCGTACGATTTTAAAAGCTTTAGGTATGACAGGTGAAACTATTACGAAACATCAGAAAGAACTCATAGATAAATGGCTTAATGATTATGCCTTCGACATAGGGGTAATACTAGAAGCATGCAATAGAACAGTTACTTATTCCTCTTCTCCTAGCTTAAATTATTTAGGTTCTATTTTAGATAAATGGAAAGAAAAAGGTATTCGCACCTTGGAAGAAGTTGCAACCCTTGATCAAAACCATTCTAAGGAGCAAGAAGCTGCTAAGTCAAAAGGAAATAAAACTGCTAAAAGTAAAAACCCTCACTTTACAACAACTTATTCACATAATTGGGACTTAGATGAACTGGAAAAACGTGAACGCCAATTTTTAGAGCAAAAGATTTATGGAGGAAATTAATAGATGACTACTAAAGAACTTCAGTATAAATTACTGTTAAAACAATACGATCAGAAACGTACACGTGCTGCAGAAGCTAAACGTAATCGTGAAGAGGAAATTTATAAAAAAATCCCTGATATTGAAAGAATAGATCAATCTCTTAATAAATTAGGAATTAGTCTTGTCAAAAGTGCTCTTAATGCTTCCCCTGATGAATTTATTGAAAATTATCGTCACAAAAATGAAGAATTACGTCGTCTAAAAAAACAACTTTTAGTTGAATATGGTTATCCTGTTGATTACTTAGATATGCACCATGACTGTCCTGTATGTAAAGATACAGGCTTTATTAGTGATGTTAGTCATAGAGATAGCATTGCTAATGAATATGCACATCATCAACCTTGTAAATGTTTCAAACAAGCTCTTATTAATCTCTCTTATGATCAATCTAATTTAAAATCTATTGGTGCTGATCAAAGTTTTTCTAACTTTAATTTTAATTATTATTCTGATCAAGTAGATAAAGAGTATAATAAATCTCCTAGAAAAAATATGGAGCTTATTTATCAAGAATGCATCAACTTTGTAGAGCAATTTGCCTATAAGAGAAATAATATGCTATTGCATGGTCCTACTGGCCTTGGAAAAACATTCTTGTGTAATTGTATTGCCAAGGAACTTCTTAACCAAGGATACAGTGTTCTCTATTTAAGTGCTCAAGAACTCTTTAAATTATTTGAAGAATCTCGCTTCCACCGTGAAGATATGGAGGAAGATGAAAAGAATAATTTAGATATTCTACTCACTGTAGATCTTCTTATTATTGATGACTTCGCCACTGAAGCTACTAATAGTTTTACAGGTCCTGATTTATTCCATGTTATTAATACAAGAGCACTTAATAAAACTTCTACTATTATTTCTACTAACTTACCACTTAGTGACTGGCGTAGCCTATATTCTGAACGTATTATTTCTCGTATTTTTGGTGAATATAGTATTCTTAGATTCTTCGGAGAAGATATTCGCCTTTTAAAAAAATGGAATCAAAAAGCTGCAACCCGCAAATAACTGGGTATGCAGCTTTTTGATTTTGTCTTGTTATGGATATTTTTCTTAGCTTGTTAATATACTTTATAAAGCTTGATTTTTTATAAAATATTCATTCCAAGGAGGCTCTTATGTTTTGCACCATTCATTTATCAAAATCTGATCCAACTCCTTTATATATTCAACTTGCCAATTCTTTGGCTCATCTCATTAAAATAGGTGAGCTCCCTAATCACACTAAACTACCTACTATTAGGACCCTTTCAAAAAAACTTAATATAAATAGGGATACTGTTGTAAATGCCTACAAACTATTAGAAAACCAAGGCTTAGTAACTGCTTATGTTGGAAGTGGCACCTATGTTTCTTCTTCCCAAGTTAGTCAACCATCTGAATCTCAAGAAACCATATCTTGTAGTAGCCTATTTTTTAATAAAAGCTATTTTCCACCTTCACTTATTAACGAACTTGCTAATGACATGATTGCTGCTGAAGGTTGGAATGTCTTCTCTGACCCACTTTATCGAGGACATACTTTATTAAAACAAAGTATTAGCGAATTCTTCAAATCAGTAGGACTTCTTTCTAATCCTAGTCAAATTCGCTATACAAAAGATTTCTTAAGCTTTCTAGTTGACCTACTCAAGATCCATCCTAACTCTACAATAGGTATCGAGGCCTATCACGATTTAAGCTACAGCTCTTTCTTGCGCTCTTTAGGCTTTAAAGTGATCGAGCTTCCTCTTACTCAAAATGGATTAGACCTTGATCATTTAGAAAAAGTATTACAAACAGAACATATTTCGTTTATATGGGTATCTACATATGTTCAGAATCCGACAGGTATTTCTTATGCATTAGAAAACAAAAAACGTTTACTTGAACTAGCTGAACATCATCAATTTTATATTATAGAAGATGGCACCCTCTCTGATTTTGCTTATACTGAAACCTCTCTTATGCCACTTTATAGCTTAGATCATAACAATCATGTCATTTATATTTATCATTTTTCTAAGCTTTATTTACCAACTTTACAGTATAGCTTTATCGCTTTGCCTCCAGCACTGTCCAAGAAATTTAATGAACCTATGCAGTCTACTTTTAATGAACGCTTTTTACAGTATTATTTAGATTCTTCTATTTTTTCTTCTATTCGCCAAGAAATTATAGAACATAATTACAAATACTTTAAAGTGATTATGCCTATTTTAAAAGAATTGAAAGATACTATTAACTTATATTCCGAACATGGTAGTCTATTCTTCTGGTTTAAAC
The DNA here is from genome assembly GCF_027857615.1 of Holtiella tumoricola. Lineage (NCBI taxonomy): Bacteria > Bacillati > Bacillota > Clostridia > Lachnospirales > Cellulosilyticaceae > Holtiella > Holtiella tumoricola. The sequence continues at coordinate 23,247 of NZ_JAQIFT010000054.1, read as the reverse complement.
CTCAGGCTATATCCTCATCTGTTATGGAAAAATATTTACTACAGCAACATATCATCTTAGCTCCTGGTGAACTTTTTACTATGAAGTCTAAATGTTCTTATTCTCGACTTTCTCTTGCTCATCTTAATGATACAACACTCCCTTTAGTTATTGATGCCTTACAAGGTATGGTAACATTATAAGATTTATAGAAATAGCTCTCCAATGTTTATAAATATAACATTGGAGAGCTATTTCTATTTGGTATGTATTCTACTGAGCATCTAGTGCCTCAAAATATTCTACTATTCCAGCATAAATCGACCATGCTATTTTATCTTGGTAACTATTACTTGCAAGTTTTGCCTCTTCTTCTAGATTAGTCAAAAAGCCACATTCTACAATTACTCCTGGCATTTGGCTAATCTTAAGAATATAGTAGTCCTTACTACTTTTTATCTTACGCTTATTCTCAGGATCGGCATATGCTTTAATGCTATTTTGTACACAGTTAGCTAATAATTTTGCCTTATCAGAGTCTTGATAATAAAATACTTGAGCGCCTTTTACTTGTGGCTGTGTAAATGCATTTTGATGAATACTTACTAAAATATCTGCGTCACTTTCTTGAATAACCTGTTTACGATAATTCATATCTCTTCTTTTATGTGTATTTCCTTTTTCTCCTTGTAACTTCTCATCATCTACCCTTGTCATAATAACTGTAGCGCCTGATTGTTCCAAATAACTCTTTAATTTAAATGCTATAGCTAGATTAATCTCATCTTCTTTTGTTCCACTTGCTCCTGCCTTACCAGGATCGAACCCTCCATGTCCTGCATCAATGACAACTACTTTAGAAGCTGTAGATAAGCTAAAAGTTTCAAAAGACCCATTAGCAAACTTCAAGTAAGTGCAAAATGCAATCAAGCAAGCTAAACCTAATACTAGCATATTTAGACTATTTTTTTTGATGATACGCCCCATGTTCTTTCCTCTCTTTTCTTACTTGTACTAGTTCTACTTTTATTGTATTAGAGAGGTTAAGAAAAAATGCCATTATCTTATTGTGTTGTCCTTTTCTCTTTCAATAAATTAGGAATAAAGGTAACCGTTGTTAAAATGATTAGTCCTATCATCACATATGTCACTTGCGTCATATTAAAATATTCCAATATATATCCACCACATAAACTAGATAAAATCTGAGCAATCCCACCTGTTCCAGCTACCAATACGCCCATAGCTGTAGCTTTTAAATAAGGTGCAATAACTTTATTTACATAGGATAATGCCATAACTGTATAAATAGCATACGTAGCCCCCATAATGACTCTCCCTATTATGAATAAAACTAAATTATGAACCATAAAAATACATATGCTACCAACACCTAGCGAAATCACTGCCCATATGTATATATACTCTAAGCTACGCTTCATTAACATTTTCCCAACTAATGCAAATGTAGCTGCCTCCACAATTCCACATATAAACATTACATAGCCATAATAAACACTATTTCCACCTACTTCTTGCATCATAATTGGTCCAAAAGTGTTGACCATTTTAATCCCAACATTAAGGAAAAATGCACTCACCATAAAGCACATGTATGTTTTATTAGTTACTAAATGGTTAATCGTTCCTTTAAGAGGTATTTTCTTAGCTTCTTGCTTATATTCATCATTAATATCTTCTAAAGTAACAAGCAAGATTCCTGCAAGACTCATCAGCAAGGCATTAAAATAAAACACCTTATCATATCCTAAATAACCTATAACAACTCCCATCACAATAGATGCAATCCCTGCTCCTATTGATCCTATCCCCCTTGTATTTTCATAATCTACTTCTGGGTGTTTGTTTCTTATAGATACAATCCAGCCATCAAGTAAAACTGGAAGTTGTCTAGTGGTTGCTGCATGAATAACTACAAATAATCCTAATAGAAATAGAATCGATGCAACACTCGGTATACATACAGCTAAAATAAGTACACATCCTATACTTAGCAAGACTGATTTCTTATAAGAAAAATAGTGATCCGTAATATATCCTAATATTGGTTGATAAATAAAACTTACAATAGCAATACAAGCCTGTATAATACCACATTCAAATTTTGAATAGCCTTGTTCACTTAAAAATAAAATAAAAAAATTAAAATAGGATGCATATGCAGCCATTAAAAAGAATTGAACACTCGCTAGTTTTACATTGATTTTCTTATTCATGACGCTCCTCACTTTGTTTTATAATTACTTCATTTGCATCTTCTATTATACTCATTTATTGGTATGTTAAAATATCTCTACCACTACTTTTATGTCTATTCTTTAGTTAAATTCCTATACTATCTATTTTCATATCAAATATATAGCTAAAGGGTACTGTCTAATTTTCTAGTCCAATACCCTTTAGTTTTTCTATATTAACTTATTTAAAATACGTTCAATTATTGTAAGTTCTTCTTCTGTGAACTCTAAATTGTCTAGAGCTTTAACATTTTCCTCAATTTGCTCCTTAGAGCTTGCTCCAATAAGTGTAGATGTAACACCACCTTCTCTAAGTGTCCATGCTATAGACATTTGGGCCAATGTCTGTCCCCTATGTTCAGCTACTTCGTTTAATTGCTGTATTTTATGAAGCACTTCATCTAGTGTTTCTTCACCTTTTAGTACTTCTGAATCTAATGCTCTAGCTCCTTTTAATGTTTCTTCATCTAATCCCTTGCTTGTTAATAATCCTTGTTCTAATGAACCAAATGCAATAGCTCCCATTCCTTCTTTTTTGAATAAATCAATTAATCCATCTTCAACCCGTCTATTAAGCAAAGAATAGGATGGCTGATGAATGAGACATGGTACCCCCATGTTCTTTAGAATAGTTACTGCTTTTTTCGTATCTAAAGCATTATAATTAGAAATCCCTACATATAATGCTTTTCCTTGATGAACAGCAGTTGCCAATGCTCCCATTGTTTCTTCAAGAGGTGTATTGGGATCTCTTCTGTGAGAATAAAAGATATCTACATAATCAAGCCCTAATCTTTTCAAACTTTGATTTAAACTGGATAGCAAATGTTTTCTTGAACCCCAGTCCCCATATGGTCCTTTCCACATAGTATAGCCTGCTTTAGTGGAGATAAGCAGTTCATCTCTATACCCTATTAGCTCCTCTCTTAATATACGTCCTAATGTACATTCTGCTGAGCCAGGTGGATTCCCATAATTATTAGCCAAATCAAAATGATTAATCCCATGATTAAAAGCTGATATAATTACTTCTTTACTATTATCATAGCTATTTGTCTTTCCAAAATTCTTTAATAACCCTAAAGAAATAGCCGGTAACAAAAGACCACTATTACCACACCTTCTATAGATCATCTTCTCATATCTATCATCACTAATCATTTCTAGCCTCCGTTACGTCACTCTTTCATTTGTTTTAACGAATCCCATACATCAGGAGTCTCTAACCCTAATTTCCATCCTGCATAACCTGCTAAATCATATTGATTAATTAAGGTTACACGTTTTAAAACAGTTGATGCATCCTCTATCCATGTCTGATAAACTGTGTCACCTTCTGTTTTTTGTACATAATATTGATCATGTTCATCATCATAGGTTGGATCTACATTCCATTTTCCAATAACGCTTTGAGATGCCCCCATTCCATATGCACTAGAAGTCAACTCACCATTAGTTTCTTGCCAGATACGTGTATAAAACGGTATGCCTAACACTAATTTTTCTTTAGGTACTTCCTGTAAATTCAGTTGTATACCTTCTTCTACCCACTTAAGTCCTGCTACTGGACCTGCTTGTTCTGACCCACCCCAATGTTGATCATAAGCCATTACACAGAAGTAATCTACTACTTCAGCTAACTTATCACGTTGATAGTGCGTTGACCAAGCAGATGGGATATAAACATCTACACTTACACTAAGCCCTTCTTGCTTAGCTTGCACAGATAGCTCTCTCATAAACTGTATCCATTCTACCCCAAAGTCAGCTTGGATATTCTCTATATCTACGTTAATACCATCAAATCCATATTCTCTCGCAGCTTCTAATAATTGATTAATCACATATTGACGTTTAGCTGTACTTGTTAATACCGTTCTAGTAAGTTCAGGTGTTGTAAAGTTATGGCTAATAAGTGCCCATACTTGAAGTCCCTTTGCATGCGCAGTATTCACATATTCCTTAGAACCTCTATCTATAAGATTTCCTTGTTCATCTGCAAACTCAAACCAAGTTGGTGCGATAATATTTGCATTATTAATGTGTCTATATTTAGGTGTAGACCAGTCTCCTGTTCCTCTACTTGTCATTTGATCCCATGCCAATTTAACCTTACCATCTATTGGTTTACTCATTGGAGCTAATGTATATACCTTATTTTTCCTAATTGAAGTCATTTCTCCTAGTTTAACATCACTACTCGGAATATATCCAATCACTCCATTTTCATCACGTACTCTCATATAACCGTCTTCTTCACTATATACAGTAAGTTGATGGCCTTTTTCTACCTTATCTACAATGAGAGCCTTTCTATCTTGATGGGTACGAAGCTCTGATTCTTTCTTTTTAACTGTACCTATCTGCTTTTGTATATTAAGATTTGAGATACATACTAATCTTTCATCTCTCCCTATTTGAATATCAATGCCATACTCTTCTTCTAAATAATCTTCCGGAATATATAATTCATTTTGATAAGTTAAAAATGGTGTTACTAATTCTTTATCTTGCTTATTAACTACCATCTTATTATCATTAGGTTTTATTCTTCTTAACTCCTCTAAATTAGTGATGGTAATAGTTTCCTCATTATAATCATAATAAATTTTCTCATCTATATATTCTCTAGCAAAAGGATATGATACATATAATAATCCATCTTGCTCAATAACTGGTCTTTCTATATCTACTCTCACATCCTCATACACTGCATTTAACTGTCCTTCTTTAAACTCATTAAAGTATGTAAGAGGATCTACTTGTTCTTTCCCCGGCATCATAATAAAAGTAAATATAGCACCAACTCCTAAAATCATGCACATTAACATCCCTAATAATATTTTTTTCAGCATCATTTTGCCTCCTTCACTCTGATAAGTATAACATACTCTTAAAATATCCTCCTAGCCTGTTTTATAATTTTACCATAGGACTTTTTAATAAAATAATATTTTAGGTATAATGAATCAACTGGCAATAAAAATACTTCAACTATCATATAATACATTAGACACTCTTTATGGTCATTTCAAGAATTGATAGATTTATCCTCTTTACTTTTATTTAGCATTATCTTATACTTATTTATATCTTAAGGTTTATCCTACATTTAATGTGACTGTATGAAAGGATGTGAGTTGTATGAAAATCGAAAAAATTAGCGATACACAAATCCGAGTCACTCTAAATCATTCTGATTTGCAAAATAGAGATATTAAAATAGGCGAACTTGCCTACGGCTCTACAAAGGCACAGGCTCTTTTTAGGGACATGATGGCACAAGCTTATGAAGATTTTGGTTTTGAAGCGGAGAATGTTCCTCTTATGATAGAAGCTGTACCTCTTTCTACTGATAGCATTATGATTGTTGTTACCAAAGTAGAAGATCCTACACAAATAGAACAAAAACTAGAGATTATAGGCGAAAGACCGACTCATCGTACTTTCAAAGATTCTATTGCTAAAAATTTAGCTGAGCTTGAAATGATGGCCTCTTCATCTACCTCTACTACAGCTCCATCTACTAAACAACCTCTTCATCCAACTAAACTTGCTCCTGCTGCACTCATGTATGCATTTAGAAATTTAGATGATGTAAGTGCGGTATCTCATCATATCAATCATCTTTATTTTGGGGAAACTTCTCTTTACAAGTACCAAAACCGCTACTATGTTATTCTTAAAGAAAATAATAACAATAACGGGAATATAGAATTTGTAAAAAGCTTATTAGATGAATTTGGAGAACCAGGTAATTTTAGTGACCTAAATGAGATGTTCTTAAAAGAACACGGCAAAGCTATTATTGAATCTAATGCACTTGATGTATTAGCTAATTATTTATAAAAAAGACCTAAAAGTAGTTACTTTTAGGTCTTTCTTTTTATTTTATTCTTCTACTGTTGCAAGGTAATCATTGATTTCTTGGATAAGAACATCTACGTCCATTCCATGAACTGCACATGCATCTTCAATAGATTCCATTTGAGCTGATGGACAGCCTAGGCAGTGCATACCTGCTCTCATAAGAATTGGAATAATTCCTCTATCTACTTGAATAAGTTGACCAATTACCATGTCTTTTGAAACTTGTTTAGCCATTTTTCTATTCTCCTTTTAATGTAAAAAATAATTTTTCTTACTCTTTCATTATAATACAATTGTCCTATTTATCAACTTTAAATGTATTAATTATTTTGACTTGCAGCTGTTAATTGAGGGATGATTTGTTTCTTTCTTGAGTAAACATCTTTTAAGAAAATACTATCGTCACCTTTTGGTAATTCAAATGCACGCTCTACAACCCATTTTTCTGGCCCTACAGCAAATAATTCTGTTCCACCTACAATAACATCAGTTACCATAAGTACAACAAGATCAAGATTTTCTCTTTCTCTTAGTGCTTCCATCTCTGATAAGATTTCATCTCTCATTTTATAAATGCTTTTGAAATCCCCTGTATTAATTTGAGCTACAGCTGTGCTATATTTACCTAATGTAAATGGTTTACGGTCCATTTCTAATAACTCACTTGCTGGAACGCCTTCTAATGATGTACCAGCTGCAATAAGGTCCATACCATACTCTTCTAAGTTTACTTCTGCTATCTTAGCTAAGCGTTTTGCCATTTTTTCATCTGTTGGTGTACAAGTTGGTGATTTAAAAATAAGTGTATCTGATAAAATAGCACTTAACATTAATCCAGCAATTTCTTTTGGTGGCATAATATTATGCTCTTCGTACATTTTAGCTACAATTGTAGATGTACAACCTACTGGCTCTGCTCTTAAATAAACAGGCCCTACTGTATCAATATTAGCAATACGGTGATGATCGATAATCTCACGAATTTCTGCTTGTTCAATACCTTTTGCACTTTGGTCTCTCTCGTTATGATCCACTAAGATAACTGGTTTCTTTTGAATATCTAAGATATGACGTTTAGAGATAATCCCTTTAACTTTTCCTTCTTCATCAACAATAGGGAAATGTCTATGTGTTGTATTAAGCATAATCTCTTTAACTTCATCAATTGTATCTTCTGTTTGGAAATAGATAAGATCTTGATTTCCAATAAGGTTCTTAACAGAAATACTTTGTGAAATCATTTTTATTGTTTTAAAGAATGAGTATGGTGTACAGATAATTGCACATTCATTTTCTGGTTTTTGTGTAAAGTCAATTTGCTCCATATCTTGGTCAGTGATGATAACACAACCTGCTCCAGAATTAATAGCCATTTGAATAAGTGCTTTATTATTACCTGTAATCACAATATCTACATCATTTAGCTTGTCCTCATCTGTTATAGAAGCTGTAGTATATACATCTCCTTCTACGTATGGTTGTGGGTAATCACCATAAATAAGTTTTCCTTCAAGTACTGCTGGAATATTTACAAATGGTGTACGATGATTTTTAAGTACAGAACCATCTGTTAAACCGATATAAGTTTTAGCTATATCAGAAATAGATACAACTCCAGCTAATTTATGATCTGGATAAAGAACAGGAATCATAGGTCTTCTATGCTCTGTCATTACATCCCATGCTTTCTTTACAGAATCCACTACATAGATAGGTGGAATTGCATAGTATTTCATATCACTAACCTGTGGTTTGATATGCTCTATTAAAGTTGGTGCTTCTACATTAAAATGAGTTAATGCATAATTTGTTTCTTTACTTACTTTTCCTAATCTAACTGCTTTTACATTACTATCACCTAATGCACTTTTAAGATGTGCATAAGCAATTGCTGAACATATAGAATCTGTATCGGGATTTCTGTGTCCGAATACATAAGTTTCTTTTCCCATAATTCTCTCCTTAATTTATCACGTACATCTCTACACTGTTGTACTAAATTTAGTATATCCTTATTCTTTTCAAATCATTTATCCGAAAAACAATAAGTGCTAATTATACCTATACACATACATATTAAAGCAAAAAAGCCAGTTGCATTAAATGTAAATCCTGGATATATCACAAACACTGAACCTATTACTAGACCTAATATAGCCATATACGTTGCTTGATTATATCTTGATAATAATATTTTTACAATTTTAATTCCACCAATTAAACCAATTAGTACACCAACTGCAACAGGTATTAATATGAATAGATTAAATTCTGCGATTGCAGTAATAACAGAAGTATACACACCTAATGTAAGCATAATAAATGAACCACTTATTCCTGGGATAATCATGGAGAATGCACTAATCATTCCTGATATAATTAACCAACATCCCATGGTCAGGTCAATCTCTCTTATTATAGGAGTACTCCCTTCCACATTATCTGTAATAGCCATTATAATCATAAGTCCCAAACATACTACAAATGGAATCCAATTAATTGGTCTAATTTTATCTTTTTCTTTTGCATGATTAACTACCATCGGAATACTTCCTATTATGATACCGATAAATAAAAAGTTTGTAGGTATATTGTAATTTTCAAATAAGAATGTGATTGCATTGCTAAATAGGATAATACCAACACACATTCCTATACCTATTGCCATTAAGAAAGGAAAGTATTTTTTTAACTTATCCTTTTTTAAGCTTACTGCATCAAGTAATGTATCATAGATATTTAGGATAACCGCCATTGTCCCCGCACTAATTCCAGGAATAACATTAGATACACCTAAAATAACACCATACAATACATTCATAATATGTTTAATCATACTTGGCTCCTTTAAAAATATGTACTATATATGCTTTACTATTATAATGCCTGTCTATTCCCTTTACAATAATATCCTTCTTAATTATGCTTTTCTTTCCTTATATAAGGTTCTTTTAGAATCTTATTTTATTTGATTAAATTATACTCAAAATTTTTAATAATTATAAATTAATTTTTATATTTGTATAGAAAATTTATAATAATATTTTTTTGTATTACTATTGACGTGTATACAGTATACATTATATAATAAAAAGGTAAAATGATTTAGCTAATAATTATTATTAGTTCCCATATTTAAGAATATATCTATGGTGAAATCAAATAATAAGCTTATATTAAATATTAAAGGAGTTGACCTTAGCATGTTTGAACAATGGAATGGTTTTGCAGCTGGTGAATGGCAAAAAGAAGTAAACGTACGTGACTTTATTCAAAAAAACTACACACCATATGAAGGTGATGATTCTTTCTTAGCAGGTGCTACTGAAAGAACAACAAAATTATGGAATGAAGTAGCTGAACTTATGAAAGTGGAACGTGAAAAAGGAATCTTAGACGTTGAAACAAAAATTCCTTCAACAATCACTTCTCATGGTCCTGGTTACCTTGATAAAGATTTAGAACAAATCGTAGGTTTCCAATCAGATGCACCTTTAAAAAGAAATATTATGCCAAACGGTGGTATGCGTACAGTTAAAAACGCACTTGAAGCTTATGGCTATGAATTAGATAAAGATACACAAGAAATCTTCTCTAAATATCGTAAAACACATAATGATGGTGTATTCTCTGCATATACAACAGCTATTAAAAAAGCTAGACACTCAGGTATCATCACTGGTCTTCCAGATGCATACGGACGTGGACGTATCATCGGTGACTACCGTCGTGTTGCATTATACGGTGTAGATAGATTAATCCAAGATAAAGAAGCTCAAAAACTTTCTCTTGAAGTACCTAACATGTCAGAAGACATCATCAGACTTCGTGAAGAAATTACAGAACAAATCGGTGCTTTAAAAGAACTTAAAGCAATGGCAGCAGGTTATGGTTTCGATATCTCTGCTCCAGCTCAGACAGCTCAAGAAGCTGTTCAATGGACATACTTTGCATACCTTGGTGCTATTAAAGAGCAAGATGGTGCTGCTATGTCACTTGGTCGTGTATCTACATTCCTTGATATTTACATGGAAAGAGATATCAAAGCTGGTACTTTAACTGAAGAAGAAGCTCAAGAATTAATGGATCATTTCGTAATGAAATTACGTATGGTACGTTTCCTTCGTACTCCAGCATACAATGATTTATTCTCAGGAGACCCAACTTGGGTAACAGAATCAATCGGTGGTATGGGTCTTGATGGACGTACACTTGTTACAAAAACAAGCTTCCGTGTACTTCACACATTAGTTAACTTAGGACCTGCTCCAGAACCAAACTTAACAGTACTTTGGTCAACACACCTTCCAAAAGGATTCAAAGATTTCTGTGCTAAAGTTTCTATCGAAACAAGCTCAATCCAATACGAAAATGATGACCTTATGAGAGCTTACTGGGGTGATGACTACGGTATCGCATGTTGCGTATCTGCAATGAGAATTGGTAAACAAATGCAATTCTTCGGTGCTCGTGCTAACCTTGCAAAAGCATTACTTTATGCTATCAACGGTGGTAAAGATGAAAAACACGGTGACCAAGTTGCTCCACAATTTGCACCTGTTACTACAGACGTACTTGACTTTGATGATGTTTGGGCTAAATTCGATAACGTAATGGATTGGTTAGCTGAAACATATGTAAACGCATTAAATATCATTCACTATATGCATGATAAATACTGCTACGAAAAATTAGAAATGGCTCTTCATGATAAAGAAATCCTTCGTACATTTGCTACAGGTATTGCTGGTCTTTCAGTAGCTGCTGACTCATTATCAGCTATCAAATATGCTACAGTTAAACCAATCAGAAATGAAGATGGTCTTGTAGTTGATTACGATATCACAGGTGAATACCCAGCATATGGTAACAACGATGACAGAGTTGATGATATTGCTGTTAAAATTACAGAAACATTCATGAACAAAATTAGAAAACACAAAACTTACAGAAATGCTTACCCAACTATGTCTATCTTAACAATTACATCAAACGTAGTTTACGGTAAGAAAACAGGTAATACACCTGATGGACGTAAAGCTGGTGAACCATTTGCTCCAGGTGCTAACCCAATGCACGGTAGAGATACAAAAGGTGCTGTTGCATCACTTGCATCAGTTGCTAAACTTCCATACCAACATGCAGAAGATGGTATCTCTTACACATTCTCAATTGTTCCAGGTGCTCTTGGTAAAACAGAAGACGAACGTATCAACAACCTTGTTGGTATGATGGATGGATTCTTCGTTCAAGATGGTCACCACGTAAATATTAACGTATTTGACCGTGAAACATTACTTGATGCTATGGATCACCCAGAAAAATACCCACAATTAACAATTCGTGTATCTGGTTATGCTGTTAACTTCATTCGTCTTACAAGAGAACAACAATTAGACGTTATCAACAGAACATTCCACGAAAAATTCTAATAGATAAATAAATTTATAAAGATAAGGGGATAACTTATCCTCTTATCTTGTTACATTACGGGAGGTATATGACATGATAGGCAGAATTCACTCAGTAGAAACCTGCGGTACTGTAGATGGTCCTGGGATTCGTTACATTTTATTTACACAAGGCTGCCCCCTTCGTTGTAAATATTGTCACAACCCTGATACATGGAAAATGAATGATGGAAAGGAAGAAGATACTAAAGATCTGATTCAAGACATTGTAAAATACAAGTCTTTCATGCAGTTTTCTGGTGGCGGTCTTACAGTAAGCGGTGGCGAACCACTTCTTCAACCAGACTTTGTAAAAGATCTGTTTATGAAGTGTAAACAAGAAGGTGTTCATACTTGTTTGGATACCTCTGGATTTGTTGATATCGAAAAAGCTAATCCTGTACTTGATTATACTGATCTTGTGTTACTTGATATTAAGTCATATAACCCTACTGTATTTAAAGAATTAACAGGGGTTCCTTTAGACCCTACATTAGCTTTTGCTAAACATCTTAATGAACGTAATATTCCTGTATGGATTCGTTATGTATTTGTTCCTAATATAACAGATAATGAACAAGACATTGAAGATTTAGCACAATTCTTAACTACACTAAATAACGTTCAACGTGTAGATATTTTACCATTCCACAAAATGGGTGAGTTTAAATGGGAACAACTTGGATATGAGTATTCCTTAATGGATACTGAGCAACCTTCAAAAGAATCAGTTGAACATGCTAAAAGTATCTTTAAAAAGCATAACTTACCTGTATTTGTATAAAAACCTTTTAATATGTTAAAAAGAAAAGAGTATGTAGTTTGCCCCTACATACTCTTTTCTTCTATTCCTGGTGATTTTCCTTTAAAAATTTTCTTCCATACTGATGTCTTTTGTCCGACTTGCTCTAAATCTGCTAATTGCTTTCTCATTACTTGCATTTCTCGCATTGTCTCATCTATTCTCTTATAATACTCTTCATCTTTGAGCTGTTGTGCTTCTTCAAGTTCCATAATCTTCTTGCTCATCATAATATCCATCTCTTGACTTAATTCATTTTTAAGCTGTATCTTATTCTCTTCCCCATACTCTACCAATGTCTGCTTTAACATTTCTTTAATAATTAAACTAAACTGTTTTACCTTTTGATCATCTTTATCTGTAATATCTATATCTATATCTGCAACTGTTGCTGGACGTGGATGTGTTATTCCTTTTATCGATGTTGCACTTACTTGTGATAATGATTCAATCCCTTCTTCATCTAATGTATGAATCACATTTCTAATTCCCTTTAATTCTAACCCTTGCTCGCGTAACTCTTTAATTTGTTGTAGTACTACTATATCTTTTTGTGTATAAATACGATGTCCTTGTGGATTTCTATGTATTTGTAAATCTAACTCTTTCTCGTAATACCTCAATACATACGCTTCAATGTCTAAAATTGTAGCTACTTCTTTGATAGTATAAATCTTTTCGTTCATCTCAATCCCCCTCAGCTTTAGTAACACACTCTTTTATTAAATTATACCATATTATTCCATTTTTTCAATATTATTTACTTTTTCTCTTCATATCATCTTTTTATTTAGTATTTATACTAGTTATATACTTTGAATTTCAAATTATTTGTAAATCAAATTTTATTAATTGAGGTGATTTATGTTTAATAAACAACTTATTATAGGTAATCTTAAACCGACATTTCCAGTCATTCAAGGCGGTATGGGAGTTGGTATTTCACTAAGCTCACTTGCAGGTCATGTAGCTAAGTGTGGAGGCATTGGAATTATTTCTGGTGCTCAAATCGGTTATAGAGATAAAGATTTTATAAAAGATCCTCTACATGCCAATTTAGTTGCTTTAAAACAAGAAATTAAGCAAGCGCGTGAAATTGCTTCTAACGGCATTATTGGCGTTAACTTAATGGTAGCCATGAAACACTATGCTGAGTATGTAAAAGCTGCTGTAGAAGCTAAAATAGACCTTATTATATCAGGTGCTGGACTTCCTCTAGACCTTCCTAAATATACAAAAGATAGTGATACTAAAGCTGTACCTATTGTTTCCTCAGCAAAAGCTGCTACTATCATCTGTAAACAATGGGACCGTAAATATAATTTTGCACCCGATGCAATTATAGTGGAAGGTCCTCTTGCCGGTGGACATTTAGGTTTCTCAGCTGCTCACTTAGAAAATTCTCCACTACTTGAAGATATTATTCTAGAAGTTAAAGAAGTAGTAAAAGAATACAGTGAAAAATACAATAAATCTATCCCTGTTATTGCTGCTGGTGGTATTTATAATGGCGAAGATGTAGCTAAGATGTTAGAAAAAGGGGCTGATGGCGTACAAATGGCTACTCGCTTTGTTACAACCCATGAATGTGATGCCTCATTAGCCTTTAAAGAAGCTTATATTAACTCTACTGAAGAGACTATAGGTATTGTTAAAAGTCCCGTAGGAATGCCAGGAAGGGCTATCCTTAACACCTATATTACTTCTCCACAAGGTAATAAAGCTTGTTTCTTTGATTGCCTTCATAAGTGTGGTGTAACAGATATTCCCTACTGTATCTCTAAAGCACTTATTAATGCTGTTACAGGAGATGTTGATAACGCTCTTCTCTTCTGTGGTAGCAATGCTTATAAAGCTACTAAGTTAGAATATGTTGAAGATATCTTTAATGAAATTGAATCTGCTCTTGTAATCGCCTAATTTTCATTCACTTAAATACTCTTATTACTTATTTGTATAAGATGATCTCTCGCAAATAATATTATTAATAAAAAGATAAGCACCCTATGCTATACAATATAGCTATAGAGTGCTTATCTTTTTATTATTCACGGTCTTTATTGGCAAACTTAGTATATTGTCCAAGCCATACAAGTTCTACTGTACCTGTTGGACCATTTCTTTGTTTAGCAATAATAACTTCACCGATATTTTTCTTCTCAGAATCTGCATGATAATATTCATCACGATAAAGGAACATAACAACGTCAGCATCCTGCTCAATCGCTCCTGACTCCCTTAAGTCAGATAACATAGGTCTATGGTCTGCACGGGCTTCACAGGCACGAGAAAGCTGAGATAGTGCTATTACCGGTGCCTGCATCTCACGAGCAAGTGCTTTAAGTCCACGAGAGATTTCAGAGATTTCTTGTTGTCTAGAATCTCCTTTAGCATTTCCTGACATCAATTGTAAGTAGTCAATCATGATCAAATCGAGGCCTTTTTCCATTTTTAATCTACGGCATTTTGCACGCATCTCCATTATAGAAATACCTGGTGTGTCATCTATAAATACATCTGCTGCACTTAGATTAGGAATAGCCATAGCGATACGGTCCCAGTCTTCAGGATCTAAGTTACCTGTTCTTACCTTTTGAGCATCTACTAATGCTTCCGCACATAACATACGGTTTACTAACTGGTCCTTCGCCATTTCCAGGCTAAATACAGCAACTTTTTTCTTATACTTAACTGCCGCAGTTTGAATTATATTAAGTGAAAAGGCTGTTTTCCCCATAGATGGTCTAGCTGCAACTAGAATTAAATCTGAAGGTTGCATCCCTGCTGTCTTATAGTCTAAATCTATAAATCCAGTAGGTACACCTGTAATACCACCTTTGGTTGTATGGGCTTCCTCAATTTTGTCAATTGCTGTTACAACAATTTCATTAATGTGAGAGAAGGCATCTGTTTGTACATTTTGTGTAATATCAAAAATCTGCTTTTCAGCAAATCCCATGATATCATGAATACCTTCATCGCCTTCATAACTCTTAGCACTAATATCTTGACTGGCTTTAATAAGCCTTCTAAGCATCGCTTTTTCTTGAACAATTTTAGCATATTCTTTAATATGTGCTGAAGTTGGTACTATGGTTGCAAGCTCTGCTAAGTAACTAATTCCTCCAACTTGTTCTAATACACCTTTTTCATCTAATCTATTTTGTATTGTTACCAAATCTACAGGGCTATTAGAAGTATGTAGTTCTACCATAGCTTCATAAATTTGTTGATGATCAGGTCTATAAAAATCTCTTGGTTTTAAACTTTCTGTTGCCACTATTAAGGCTTCATGGTCCATAATAATCGCACCAAGAACAGATTGCTCTGCTTCTATATTGTGTGGAGGAATACGCATTATTTGTGTTTCATCCATAAACGTTCCTCACTTTCTTCCTTATTATTTAGATTCAACTGTTTCTACTGTTACTTCAGCTGTAACTTTTGCATGTAATTTAATTTCTACAGTTTTAGTACCAATTGCTTTAATAGGTTGTGAAAGTTGAATTTTTTTCTTATCTACTTTTACTCCAAATACAGCTTCAATACTTTCTGCAATTTCTTTTGTTGTTACAGAACCAAATACTCTTCCACCTTCACCTGTTTTAATAGGAATGATTACTTTTTTATCATTAATAGATGCTTTTAATTCATTCGCATGATCTAATTCTTCTTGCTTTTTCTTATCTTCTGAGCGTTGTTCTACTTTTCTTTGATTCATGTTAACTGCATTCGCTTCTACTGCTAACCCTTTTGGGAAAAGAGCATTACGTGCATATCCATCTTTAACCTCTAAAATATCACCTTTTTTACCTACTTTTTTTACATCTTGTGTTAATATAACTTTCATCTTATTCACCTTCCTGTTTATAATCTTGAATCGCTTCTTTTAGTTTAATCTTCACATCTTCAATTGTACAGTCCTTAAGCTGTGCACCAGCAATGTTTTTGTGACCACCGCCACCTAACATCTCCATAATACGTTGAACATTAGTATCTCCTAATGCTCGTGCACTAATCATAAGTCCTTCACCACCTTCAGTAATAACGAATGTAGTTTGAATACCTTTTATGGTTAGAAGTTCATCTGCTACCTGTGCTGCTATAATATTAGAATGCTCATGCTTGCCTAATACAACAGCTACCGCTGTATCTTCTTCCCATATTTCAGCTTCTTTAATAGATGCTGCTTTTATTTTGTAAGTTTCCATATCATTTTGGAACAACATACGCACTCTTGTACTATCAGCCCCTGCTCTTCTCAAGAACGCTGCCGCCTCAAATGTTCTAACTCCAGCTTTAAAAGCAAAGTTCTTAGTATCAACTGTAATACCTGCTAAAAGGGCATCTGCTTCTATTTGTGTTAATTTAACCTTATCTGTTAGATAGATAAGAATCTCAGAAATCATCTCACATGTAGAAGAGATAAATGGCTCAATATATGTGAGCACTGCATCTTCAATATAATCCGTACTTAACCTATGATGGTCAAATACAACTACATTTTCCGCTTTATCAATAAGTTCTGGATGTTCTACATAACTCTTTCTATGCACGTCTACCATTACAAGTAATGTTTGCTTAGTTAATTCCTGGTCTGCCTTATCAC
Organism: Holtiella tumoricola; assembly: GCF_027857615.1. NCBI lineage: Bacteria > Bacillati > Bacillota > Clostridia > Lachnospirales > Cellulosilyticaceae > Holtiella > Holtiella tumoricola. Next base: position 6,279 of record NZ_JAQIFT010000054.1, on the reverse strand, counting down.
TTGTAATAAATAAATCTTGGTACTCAGATTGTTCCATAATACGGTTGTAAAGCTCTTGTACTGCAAAGGTAGATTCATTTAATATGATATGTGCTTTCTTGCCCATAAGCGTTGCAGCTCTATAAACACCCATAGCAGCTCCAAGGCAGTCCATATCAATATTTTTATGCCCCATGATAAGAACCTTATCAGCATCATGAAGTAATTCCTTAAAAGCATATGCCTTAATTCTAACCTTAACTCGTGTACTTTTTTCAACTTCTTTTGTTTTACCACCATAGAATGTATATTTATCACTACGTTTGATAATAGCTTGATCGCCACCTCTACCTATAGCAAGGTCAAATGCAGCTCTTGCATCATCTTTTGATTCAGTAAGTGAATTAAAGTTACGTCCTATCCCAATACTTACGGTAACAGGTAAATCATTTCCAACTTGAATATGTCTCAGTTCATCTAGTATATCAAACTTACGACTTTGCATTTTCTCTAAGCTATCTTGAGTAAAGAAGATCATATAACGATCCCTATCAAACTTACATACTGCAACATCGTTGTTTTTAAACCATACATTAATCTTTCTATCAATAATCGCACCTAGCATTGGTCTTCTTACTTCTTCAATACTTTGCATGATCTCTTCATAATTATCTACATATATATAACCAATCATACAACGTTGTTTTTGAACTTCTTCTTCCAATAATTTATGGTCTGTTGTATCCATAAAATAAATGACATATTGATAACCTGTATTATTGGCATCCCAAAGAATTTTGTTACAGATGAGCTGATAATGCTTACTGTCTTTAATCACTTCTCGTTCATATATTTCATCTTGCTTAGGGAAATTTTCTATTTGCAAATCAGAAAAAATAGATCGAATATGCTTGTCTGCTACTTCCTCTTCTCCTATCATTTCTTTAAAAGAATGATTGCCCCAACATATGGCTCCTATTTTATCTAGTACCACTACTGGTATAGGAGAATCAACGAACATATCTTTTTTTATCTTGCTTAATACATCTACCTGATTGGTAATTTCCTTTTGCATTTTGAGCATAAGCCTATTTTCTAGTATAAAACTATAGGCTAGCATCCCTACAAATACTAATGCAGTAAATATTCCAATAAAAGTATTAAAATAAATACTTATGATTCCTTGTAAAATCCCTATAATAAAGCCAATTTGAGTAAATCTTAGGATATATGCCATATAACCTAACGAATTCTTTCTCTTTGTACTCATATTCACTACCTTCCTAACTAAACGATAATATCAACTTTTCTAAAATTAAATAAGGTATCTGCAAGGCCTACTAGCATCATTATAAAAGGCATCATAAAGAATACTAATACAGACAATACAATACTCATTGTCTTAGTTGTACTGTTGAGCTTGCTTTTTCTAATCAGCATAATTAAAGCTATAAAGCCTACTATCTGTAATAAATATACTGTAAAGGAATATAGATTCATAGCTAATGCTGCTGTAGTCATAGAGTCCTCCCCCACGAATAATGCAATAAAACTAGATATTACTAAAAGGATACCCATCCATCTAGAAAACTTAAACTGTACAAATTGGCTAAGTGGTAACATTCTCCACTTTTTAATACGCCCCATGAGTGTCATAAATATTGTGCTTACAACCCCTATTATTATTCCTATCTGAAGTAATAATGATGGATACAAATATTTTAGCATATCTACACTCATACTAAATTGTTTTCTCATAAGTAAAAGTTGCTCTTCCATATCGTTAGATATAGGTTGATTTTGTATCTTCATTGCTTGATTAATTAAAGCTGTATATTGCTCTTTTGCAGTATCTAAAAAAGTATTATACATTTGTATATAATCAATGTTAAAATACTTCATTCCTATAGCATAAAAACAAAATACTCCTACCGTACAAACACCTGTGTACATAGCTACTTGTGGTAGTGCTAATTTATTTCTATAACAAGTTACAAATATATGAGCAGGAACTGCCACACTTATAATATATAATAATGGTTCAGCTATACTTCTTGTTAAAAGGTATAACATAATTGAAATAATCAAATGTATAAGTAAGTCTCTTTTATAGTTTTTCTTATTACTCATTAAAAAGATTGCCATAGGCACCATGAGTATTGGTGTCAAAAAGATCAAAGTAGTAGAGTATATCCCTATTACTCCTAATAAAATATATATTGTTATCATCAATACTAATTTTAAATTTTGCTTTACTTGTTGATTCATAGTCTCTTAAGCCTCCTATACTGCGTATAAGTTGCCATGTATCTACTCATATATTTTCATATTATATCATAAATCAGAAATTATATATACCCCCTGTGTTTTAGGGTTTCTAGACAATAAAAAAAAGCACTGCCAAAGGCAGTGCGTGTGCATATTGTGTGTGCGCTTATTTGTCTCTCTATATAGTGCTGAATTGAATCTAATAATTACTAATTAATCTTGAGTGTATGGTAAAATTGCGATATGTCTAGCACGTTTGATTGCAACTGTAAGTTTACGTTGTGCTTTTGCAGAGTTACCAGTAATTCTTCTAGGAAGAATTTTACCTCTTTCAGAGATAAACTTTTTAAGTGTATTAATATCTTTATAATTAATCTTTTTGATATTATCACCAGCAAATTGATTAACTTTACGTCTTCTACGACCACGTCTTTTTTGCATTGCCATTGTATTTCCCTCCTTTACATTTTAAATGTTTTAGTTAAAATGGTAAATCGTCGTCTTCTTCCATAGTAGTAGGCATAAACCCATCTACCGGACTAGTTGAAGGAGGAGTAGACACAGGTGACATAGTATCAAGTGGGCTATTTGTCATAACGCCTCTTGATTCAGCTGAATTTTTACTCTCTGCAAAATGCTGCTCTTCAACAACGATATCAACCGATGTATGTTTAACTTTTTGTTGGTCTTCCCAACTATTAGTTTGGAGTCTACCTACGACTGAAACCATCTGTCCTTTTCTAAAGAACTTCTCGGCAAATTCGCCAGCTTTTCCAAAAGCAACTATATTGAAGAAATCCACATCGGGTTCTCCTTGTTTTGCAAATTGTTTTCTAACAGCTAGTCCATATCTTGCTACTGCAACTGGATTGGCTGATTGTGAATAACGAACTTCTGGATCACGAGTTAAGCGTCCCATAAGGATAACTTTATTCATATCATAACCTCCTTCTCATGGTTATTTATTATTTTTCGTCAAGACGTACGATTAAGTAACGAAGAACAGTTTCTGTAATACGAAGTCTGCTTTCAAGCTCAGCTGGTGTAGCTGTTTCAGCATTGAATTGGATAAAGTAGTAGAAACCTTCTTTTTGTTTGTTGATTTCGTAAGCAAGTTTTCTTTTGCCCCAATCATCAACATTAGTAACTTCACCACCGAAACGAGTGATTAATTCTTTCACTTTTTCAAGGTTAGCTAATTTTTCTTCTTCACTTAAAGTTGGGATAAATACTAGTGCTAATTCGTAGTTTTTCATCTTGGCACCTCCTTTTGGACTTTGGCCCTACATCTGTGTGTAGAGCAAGGATTAACATTACAGTTTAATATGATATCATAATTATATTCTTTATACAAGCACTTTAGATAAAAATAATACTGGATAATGTTACTTTTTAAGCTTGTATGTCGGCACTTTTAATTAATTTTTTTACACTTTTTTCAAATTTCTCGCGAGGCAACATAATAATATGCTGACATTGTTGGCAGCGCAATTTGAAGTCCGCTCCCACTCGTAGAACTTCCCAGGCATTAGTTCCACAAGGGTGCGGCTTCTTCATTTGCACTACATCTCCAATTTGATAGTTCACTTCTTTACCCTCCTTTGATTAATTACCATTTTTAATTCTTATTATACATGATTCCTCAAGAATTATAAATTAAATCCCTTTATAATAAAAAAGAGAACTTCACTATTATAAAAATAATCTCATTATCTAACTTTATAATGTAATTACCTTTGAATATTAAAAAGTAGACTGTTAAGCCTACTTTTTAACTTATATATTTTTTACATTTCTATCTTTGAATTTCTTTATATATTTATTAGCTAGTGGGATATATTGAATATCATCTAATGTAATTGTTTTAGTTAATATACATCCTATACCATAAATTAAAACTGCTACTGGAACTATAATTAATGTGGATCTTATTACACTATGTGTAACTATTATAAACCCTTTATATAGGAAGAAACTCATTACACCCATACCTATTGAAGTAATCATAGGTTTTGTGATTACTTGTTTCCATTCTATCTTAACCTTCAATATTCTTTTAATAGCTATTAGGTTAAGTATTGTATAAATCATATAGCAAATAGTTGTACTAATAGTTATTCCATAAATATGAATAGCAGGATTAGATAATAATGCTATATTTAAAATTATTTTTACCACCAACGCTATCATTACATATATTGTTACATAATATTGTTTACCTATTGCTTGTAATACACCTGTGGTAAGTTGAGATATGGTCATAAATATAATAGCTATTGATCCTACTGTAAATAGGCTACCACCATCCGGAGCTGAAGCATAAATCAATTGCATAATTGGCTCTCCAAATAAGGTTAAGCCAACTGTTGCTGGCATTGCAATAAGCATACCCATCTTTAGTATTCTATTGATTTTGTGTGTCAGTCCCTGTTGATCTTTTCTAGCATAATCACCTGCTATAGCAGGAATTGTAGAAGTTACAATTACAACAATAATCCCTACTGGTATATTAATAAACTGCGTATACTTACTTAGAAATTGCCCTGATAAACTTGTAACTATCGTCTGTGTATCCATGAGAGCAGCATTTGTAACCGGTATCCTACTAATCTCCCCTGCCCCCCTCAGATATTCTACCGTACCAGGTAAATAATGAAAGAGCATTGTATTATCTATTAATGTCATTAATGCAAATAAAGCCGCTGTCATTACGATAGGTATAACAGTAATAAGTAGTTGCTTTATAATATGTCTATTCGTTGGATATATAGATTTAGTTACACCTATATCTTCTATTTTATTATATTGAGAAGCTGTCATTTTATATATAACAGCTATCGTTATAGTTCCTGCTATAGCTCCTATTCCTGTTCCTAATGTACTTCCCATAGCAGCTACTTTAACACCATATGGAAGGAACAATGAAGCTAATACTACACTGAAAATAGCATTAAAAAGTTGCTCTACTGTCTGTGAAATAGCTGTAGGCATCATATTACCCATTCCTTGAAAATATCCCCTCATGACTGCCATCAAACTTACTATAACAACTGTTGGTGCTAGTGCTTTTAGAGGAAGGACTATATCTTCCCCTCCTTTTAAAAGATGAGCTATTTTATCAGCTCCAGACCATAAGCTTAAAGCTAAAATTACACTTATACCAGCTGTATAAATAAATGTAATTTTAAAGATCTTCTTAGCATCATTATAAGCTTTAAGGCTTATACATTCTGCAATTAATCTAGCAACAGCATTGGGAATCCCTAAACAACTTATTGTGATGATTAATATATATACTTGATATGCAAGCCCATATATGGCATTTCCTACATCCCCCAATATGTTAACAATAGGAATTCGATACAGCACTCCTATTATCTTACTTATAACTGTTGCAATACTTAAAATAAGAATACCTTTAGCAACTTGCTTACCTGTAATTTTCTCTTCCATCTCTTGGCCTCTATTCCAATTATATCTTCTTTCAAGTTCTATCTATGGATTATAATATGGTACTCTTTAAATGTCTAGCCAATATAACTTTCTACATAACAAAAAACAGCTTAGATATTATCTAAGCTGTTTTTAAAGGCGGCAACCAGATTTGAACTGGTGATGAAGGTGTTGCAGACCTCTGCCTTACCACTTGGCTATGCCGCCGTAAATTTGGCAACCACTTACTCTCCCGGGCCGTCTCCAGCCAAGTACCATCAGCCGACTTAGTCTTAACCTACGTGTTCGGTATGGGAACGGGTGTGTCCCTAAGTCGCATCGTCACCAAAAATGACCCATAGGAGAATCGAACTCCTGTTACCGCCGTGAAAGGGCGGTGTCTTAACCGCTTGACCAATGGGCCTTACAAACTCCCCGAGTAGGGTTCGAACCTACGACCCTTCGGTTAACAGCCGAATGCTCTGCCGCTGAGCTATCGAGGAATATTATTTTAAGAGGCCCACTAATTAAGGGGTTACTCTTAAAGTATATGCAATAAATTTTATTTTATGCATTATACTTTCAAAACTAAACATAACC
>NZ_JAQIFT010000053.1:0-58213 GCF_027857615.1 Holtiella tumoricola | reverse complement strand
ATATGAAAATCTTAACGAACGTAAGTGAGTTTAGAATTTTAATGGTTCTACTGTAAGTAGAACATCCTTGTTTTTGAAATGGTTATGTTTAGTTTTGAAAGTATAAATCTTTCATATAGGGGCATAGTTCATCGGTAGAATAAGAGTCTCCAAAACTCCAGAGGAGGGTTCGATTCCTTCTGCCCCTGTTTAAAAGCTTAAGCTCAAAAGAACTTAAGCTTTTTTTATTAAGATAAAATATATAGAGTCATTAGTAGATAGGACTACTTAAAATTTGATAAATTATAAAAGAGATCATCGTAGATGGTCTCTTTTTTCTTTAAATAAACATTTTTATTGATAAGTTAGTATATTCTTGATAATATATGAAAGTATACATAAATTTAACAACATGGGGGTAGGTGAGATTATGAATCAGGAAGAAAAGAAGAAGCCTAAATATAATGTAGTAAGTAATGCAGTTTTTACATTTAAAAAGCTATGGGAATGGGATAAATTAATTTTATTCTATATTTTAGGGAAGATGCCTATTATTGTATTATTACCATTATGTGGTGTATACCTTCCCAAGATTATAGTAGGAGAGATTGAAAATGGGGCAAATGCAAGGCAGATGATTTACTCGGTATTAAGTATAGCAATAGCTATGTTCATATTGACCATACTTCAACGATTTATACAGGAAAAGACTAGTTTGCACACGTTAGAAGTTACTAAGAAGATGGAACAGACGATTTCTTCAAAGGCAATGGCCATTCATTATGAGAAAATGGATAGACCTCATACACAAGTTATGATTAAGAAGGCTTATGATATTGCTCATGGTGGGGAAAATGAAGGCATTCAGGCACTGTTGATTCTTTTTATAACTATTTTTGCAAATGGATTAGGTTTTGGTGTTTATACAGGGATTTTAGGAACCCTAAATCCACTTATCATTGTTTTTATTATTTTAACTACAATTGTAAGTTACTTTGTAAGTAAGGCAGTGAATACTTGGGTATTTCGTAATAGAGATAAATGGTTGAAGCTAGATTTGAAATTAGTTTATCTTACATATAAGTCAAGTTCCTTTGAAACAGCTAAAGACATACGCTTGTACAATATGAAAAAGTGGTTCTATGGTGCATTCCATAAATTTATGAATAGAAGAATCAAATGGACTGTAAAAATGCAGCTTTTCTATTTCTTAAATAATGTAGTAGAGGCGATTATGGTTTTACTAAGAGATGGCCTTGCCTATGGCTATCTTATTTATTTAGTATGGAAGGGTAGTATTTCAGTATCTGACTTTGTGTTATACTTTGGCATTATTTCAGGATTTGCTTCATGGTGCTCAGCAATTATTACCAGTTTAGCTAAGGTAAATCAGATAAGTCTAAATGTATGTGATTTTAGGGAGTATCTGGAACTAGAAGAGTATGAGCTAGAACAAGCAAGTGAAAAAATGATTTTAGATAAAGGTCAGCCATGTAGGATTAAATTAGAAGGTGTAAGCTATCGCTATGAAAGTGAAGATAAAGCAACCCTTAAAAATATCAATTTAAGTATAAATGCTGGTGAAAAAATAGCAGTTGTTGGAGCTAATGGTGCAGGGAAAACAACTTTTGTCAAATTGATTTGCGGCCTATATACACCGACAACGGGTAAAATTAGTGTAGAAGGATATGATTTAGCAAAGGTAAATAAAAGTACATATTACGAATATTTAGCACCTGTTTTTCAAGATATTCGTCTATTACCAATTTCTATTAAGCAAAATATAACTTTATGCGCAGAACATGAGGTAGATGAACCACATCTTCTAAAATGCTTTAAACTTTCAGGAATGGACAAGGTTATTAAGAAGTTTCCAGGTGGATTTGATACGCTTTTAATAAGGGATATGAATGAAAAGGCTGTGCAATTATCAGGTGGAGAAGAACAGAAGTTGATGTTAGCAAGGGCGTTATATAAAGATGCACCTATTATGATTTTAGATGAACCTACAGCAGCCTTAGACCCTATTGCTGAAAATGCAATGTATTTAAAATATAATGAGTTAACAGCCCATAAAACATCCATCTTTATTTCTCATAGATTGGCGAGTACAAGATTTTGTGATCGGATTATATTGATTGAAAATGGTGAGATTATTGAAATGGGAACTCATGATGAGCTTCTAGCATTAGGTAGGAAGTATGCCAATATGTTCGAAGTGCAGGCAAAATATTATAAAGAACAGGAGGAGAGAGAACAAGATGAGTATATTTCTTAGTAATATGAAACGAGAAATAAGCCTTATAGTAAGAGGAATGAAAGTTATACATCGTGTACAGCCTTGGCTACTCGTTATCTCTATAGCTTCTGGAGTATTTTCTTCAATTTTACCGTTTATTACAATTTATTTTTCCTCATTAATCATAAATGAGTTAAGCTTACCGTCAAGGAATTTTAAACATATTATGGGGCTGGTTGTTTTAACACTTGTACTGAACTTAGTATGTAGACTGATAGTGAATTTCCTTGCTCAGATGTTTGATACATTACAGTATGTATTAGGGCACAAAAATCAGTTAGATTTAGCAGACAAAGGTTACCAACTAGATTATGCAGATATGGATGATACGAATATACGTCAAATGCGTGAAAAACTGAATAGAGGGCGCTATTATAAAGGCATTGTAGCCATTGCTTTTCAGTTAAATACTTTGACATTGAATCTATTTTCAGTAGTTATTTCCATATCGTTAATGATAGAGATGTTTATGACAAAAAGTATAGGAACAAGTAGATTAGATCTACTGATGAATTCACCTATAGCAGGTATTCTATTGATTGCTTTGTTAGTGATTTCAATTCTTTATAGTATTAAGATAAATGCTATTTCACAAAAGAAGCAGTTTGAGGCGATGAATGAATCAGGTCCTCACTTTAATTATGACCGTTTTTATACCTATCAACTTTCAACGGAATATAATGCGGGAAAAGACGTTCGTTTATATGGTCAAAGACCTTTAATAGAAAATCAAATTAATTTCCACTTAAGCAAAATTCTTGGATTCCAAAGAAGTGTACCAGAGTTTGGGGCTAAATATGGAGCAATAGGAAGTGGAATACAAGTTATTGTAAATGTAGCAACCTATCTTTTTGTTGGTTTAAAAGCACTACTAGGTGCGTTTGGTGTAGGAAACATTGTACTTTATACAGGTGCTATTACTCAGTTTGGGACAGGTTTTACAGGGGTTATGCAGACATTATCTAATATTAAGCAGAATACAAATTATTTACAATGGTATTTTGACTTTGTTGATCTTCCTAATCGTAAGGAGTCTGGTACACAACCGGTTGATCTAGAAACTATGAAACATGGGATTATTGAATTTAAAAATGTAAGCTTTAAATATCCTGGTAGTGAACACTATAGTTTAGAAAATATCTCTATACGATTTAATGTAGGAGAAAGGGTTGCTGTAGTTGGTAAAAATGGATCTGGCAAAACAACTTTTATTAAGCTACTCTGTCGTTTATATGATCCTACAGAAGGGGAAATCTTATTAAATGGTATGAATATTAAAGAATATAACTACCAAGAGTACTTAGCGAGTTTTTCTGTAGTTTTCCAAGACTTTAATTTATTTTCTTTTACACTTGGAGAAAATATTGCTGTATCTTCAGAGTATGATGAAGAAAAAGCTATGGATTGTGCAAATCGTGCAGGACTAGAAAAAAGGATGGAAAGTTTTGAAGATGGGCTTCATACACAGCTTTACAATGAAATATCAGAAGAAGGTGTTGAAATCTCAGGGGGGGAAGCTCAAAAAATTGCTATTGCCCGTGCCTTATATAAAGATGCACCGTTTATTGTATTAGATGAGCCAACAGCAGCACTTGATCCTCTTGCAGAAGCAGATATCTATGCAAGGTTAAATAGGGATTTAATCCAAAATAAGACAGCTATTTATATTTCACATCGACTCTCAAGTTGTTGTTTCTGTAATCAAATTGCTGTATTTGAGCAAGGAAGATTAATACAGCATGGTACCCACAAAGACTTATTGGAAATGGAAGATGGACTGTATCATGAATTATGGAATGCACAAGCTCAGTACTATGCATAAAGTAGGTAGAAGATGAGATGGAAGTATATTTCAGGAGGTGAATGATGGAGCAGGATTACAATAAGGATTGTTGTATGACAGCAGATACAAACTGGTTTCGCTATCGTGCAGCAGCAATTATTATAGAGGATGGATGTATTCTTTTGGCCAGCAATGAAACAGCTGACTATTTTTACTCTGTAGGTGGTGGCGTACATATGGGTGAGACAGCGGAAGAGGCAGTCATAAGAGAAGTGTATGAGGAGACAGGTATCACATATGAAGTTGAGAGATTAGCTTTTATACATGAAAATTTCTTTAAAGGTAATGGAAGTATAGAGGGATTGGATTGCCATGAGGTTGCTTTTTACTTTCTGATGAAACCACGTGGGACACAAGAACTAAAGAGTGATAGTTACTGTGCAGATGGGAAAGAGTTTATGAACTGGATTCCAATAAGTGAATTAGAAAAGTATAAAGCCTATCCAAAATTTTTTAGAGAAAAGTTAAATGATATATCTCATCAAATAGAACATATTGTTACAGTAGAAGATTAATAATGATAGAATGGAGTACCTTCAAAGCGAAGTTACTCCATTTTTTATGAGTTTTTTTGGAAATAGTTGACCTTCTACTTAGTGGAAGGTGTAATATAGGTATATATGGAGGGATTATTATGCGTATAAAAGAAGTAGAAGAACTTACAGGGATTACAAGTAAAAATATAAGATTCTATGAAAAGGAAGGTCTGATTACACCTGATCGTAATAGTCAAAATAGATACAGAGAGTATTCAGAAGAAGATATACGTATTTTAAAAGAGATTAAGCTTTATCGTAAATTGGATATTTCAATAGAAGATATTAAGCTTATCCAAAAAGGTGTTATTTCTATCGAAGGTTGTATGGATAAATACGCTGACTATATGGATAAAAAGATAAAGGAAATGAATAGAGCAAAAGAAATTTGTGTGGAGATAAAAAGAGATGTTATAAAAGAACAAGACCTTGATATAGATATCTATTTAGAGAAAATAGAACATTATGAAGCAAGTGGTAATAAGTTTGTAGATATTGCAAAGGATTTTATACATAAAGCTAAAGGGTGTATGCCACCAAGTTATAGTTTTTGGTTTGAACCTGATGAACCTATCATTAACAAAAAGGATTTTACACTAGAACTATGTAAGTATGCAGATATAAATAAGTTGAATCTGACTATTTTAAGAGAGAGTATGGAACCAGTTGTTCAAATTAATGGTGAGAAGTATTTTTGCATGTTGGAAACGCCACGAATGCTTAGGTTTCCGTTTTCTATTTTTTTCACCCCTAATACTTATGGATTTAGATTTGTTTATATTTACAAATATGAGTAGAATTAAATGGGTTAAATTGCTACAAGAATAGAGGATAGCAGTTTAATCCATTTATAGTTTTGGATAAAATATATAAAAAAATTAAATAATTTAGTGTAAATATATTATTGATGAAGAGATAAAAATCCTCTATACTTATAAATGTAAGCGTTTTCAGAAAACAACAAAAAGAAATATATAATATTGTAAAGTTTGTTGTTTTGGAAACATAATGTGAAAGTGTTAGAACACCCGAAAGGGAATTTTTTTATACAGAGTTTGTAAGCGCTTACATAAGAGATAATTTTTTTCTCTATTAATGTAAACGCTTACACAGAGGGGGATATAATATTGAAAAGCTGTGGGGTATATAAAGAGAAGATTCTTCAATTTGGTGAAGGAAACTTTCTAAGAGGTTTTACAGATTGGATGATTAACGATATTAATGAGAAGGATGAATATGAAGGAAGTATTGTATTATGCCAACCAATTGGTAACTTCCCACAAATATGTGAAATGATTAATGCACAAAAAGGGAAGTACCATCTTGCTATGAGAGGGATTGAAAATGGAGAAGTCATTGAAAAAGTAGTGCAAATTACTTCGATATCACGATGTATCAATGCATATGAACATTTTGAGGAACTTATGAAGATTGCAAGAAGTGAAGATCTAGAAGTAGTTATTTCTAATACAACAGAAGCAGGAATTGTATATCATGAAGGTGACCAACTATTAGATAAGCCACCTCATTCTTTCCCTGCAAAGATTACAGTTTTATTGTATGAACGTTATAAAGCGTTTGATGGTGCACTTGATAAAGGACTACTTTTTCTCCCAGTTGAATTGATTGATAATAATGGAACAGAACTAAAAAAAGTAGTCATTAGGTATGCTACAGAATGGCATTTAGAAGAATCATTTATCCAATGGATTGAATGTGCAAATAAATTTACAAATACTTTAGTCGATCGTATTGTTACAGGTTTTCCTAAAGATGAAATAGAGTATTTTGAAGAAAAATTAGGTTACAGAGATCAGCTAATTGTAACAAGTGAAATTTTTAACCTATGGGTAATTGAAGGGAAAAAAGAGTGGGCAGAAATTTTACCTATCCATAAAGGCCAAGGAAATGTGATTTGGACGGATGATGTAACACCTTATAAAAAACAGAAAGTATCAATTTTAAATGGAGGGCATACAGGAACGGTGCTTGCAGCTTACCTAGCAGGGTATGATATAGTACTTGATTTTATGAAAGATAATACTTTTAAAAAGTATTTGAACCAATTACTGTTTAAAGAAGTTATTCCTACACTCACATTGCCACAAGAGGAATTAAAACAATTTGCTTATGATGTATGTAATCGTTTTGCAAATCCTTATATTAAACATAGTTTATTAGATATTTCATTAAATTCATGCGCAAAATTTAATACAAGATGTTTGCCAACTTTATTAGAATATGTAAGGAAAATGAATACATTACCTCCTACAATAGTATTTGCTTTAGCAGCATTTATTAAATTTTATCAATGTGAGCAAGTAGATGATAAATTTATAGGAAGAAGAAAAGATGGTATGACTTATGAGGTAAGAGATGAACAAGAAGTATTGAAATTTTTTGAAGAGGTTTGGAAAGCCCAGCATGTAAAAGAAGTAGTAGAAAAGGTATTGTCTAATAAAGAATTTTGGGGTGGAGAGGATTTGACTAATATTACAGGATTAGTAGATATGACAACACAGTATTTAAAGGATTTAGAAGAGAAAGATGTAACAGATGTTATTTTAACTATTTTAAATTAGGGGTGTGGGTGTATTGTCATTAGAAAATAAAGTAATCAAAATAAATGAGTATGACAGTGTAGCAGTTGCCCTAACAGATATTGTAATAGGTGAAAGTGTGCTATTAGGGAATACCAAGGAGATTATAGCAGTAGAGAATATTCCTTTTGGGCATAAAGTAGCACTTAAAAATATTAATAAGGGAGAAAATATTATTAAGTATGGCTATCCTATAGGGCATGCTATACAAGATATTAAACAGGGAGAACATATTCATACACATAATTTAAAAACAAATTTATCTGGTATTTTAGATTATACATATGACAAAGTAGATAACATGGTAAGTAAATACTTTGAAGATAAGGCGTTTATGGGATATGTAAGAGAAGATGGTAAAGTAGGCGTTAGAAATGAAGTATGGATTGTACCCACTGTTGGGTGTGTTAATTCTACAGCTCAAACACTAGAAAAAATGGCTAATGAAAAGTATGGAAATGAAATAGATGGTATATTTTGTTGTACACATAATATGGGATGTAGTCAACTTTCACAGGACCATTTAAGGACACAGAAAATTTTAAAAGGCTTAATTAATAATCCTAATGCCGGGGCTGTGTTAGTTCTTAGCCTAGGCTGTGAAAATAATAATTTACAAGACTTTTCAAAAGTATTAGGAGAAGTTAATCCAGAACGGGTTAAGTTCCTTGTAACACAAGATGTAGAAGATGAATTTGAAGCCGCCATGGACATTCTTGGAGAACTGGTAGGCTATGCCAAAAAGTTTAAACGTGAATCAGTATCTTGTAATAATTTGGTTTTAGGATTCAAATGTGGAGGGTCAGATGGCTTTTCCGGTATTACAGCTAATAGTTTATGTGGCAAGTTAAATGACCGTGTAACAGCCATAGGAGGAAGTACAATTCTTACAGAAGTGCCAGAAATGTTTGGTGCAGAAACTATTTTAATGAACCGAGCTTCCTGCGAAGAAGTTTTTGAGAAAACGGTTACGATGATTAATGATTTTAAAAATTATTTTACAAAATATAATCAAAGCATTTATGAGAATCCTTCACCAGGAAACAAAAAGGGTGGCATTTCCACACTTGAGGAAAAGTCATTAGGGTGTATCCAAAAAGGTGGTATGGCTATCGTAACGGATGTATTAGACTTTGGGCAAAGTGTTGAGAAGAAGGGACTTAATTTATTAAATGGACCAGGGAATGATCAGGTATCATGTACGAATTTGGCTGCATCTGGAGCACAAATAATTTTATTTACAACAGGAAGAGGTAATCCGTTTGGATCTATTGTTCCTACAGTCAAAATCGCATCTAACTCAAATCTCTATAAAAAGAAAAGAAATTGGATTGATTTTAATGCGGGCGCTGTGTTAGAAGATAAATCTTTTGATGAACTCACAGAAGAATTTTTTGACTATATTCTTGAAGTGGCTTCAGGAAATATCAAAACTCAAAATGAAGTTAATCACTATAGAGATATTTCAATTTTTAGAGATGGTGTAATTTTGTAATTTTAAATAATAAAAACTAGAGCGGTTATGGGCTCAAAAAAGGAGAGGAGTATGGATTTATTACAGCAAATTTATAACATAGGTATTATTCCAGTCATTAAAATTGAGAAGCCTGAAGAAGATGCATATGACTTAGCAAAAGCACTTTGTGATGGAGGGGTACCTGTTGCAGAGGTGACATTTAGGACAGAAGGTGCTGCTCGTGGGATTCAGATTATGAGAGAAGGTTTTCCAGATATGCTTGTAGGCGTAGGAACTATTTTTACAACAGACCAAGCAAAGCAAGCTATCAGTGCAGGAGCTAAGTTTATTGTATCACCAGGTTTTGATCAAGAGGTGGTTGCGTATTGCAAAGGCCAAGGGATACCTATATTCCCAGGATGTATTACTCCTACAGAGATTCAAATGGCAATAAAAGAAGGGCTAAGTATTATTAAGTTCTATCCAGCAGAACAGTCGGGAGGATTAAATACTATTAAGGCCTTAAGTGCACCTTTTGGTAGCGTTAAATTTATGCCAACAGGTGGTATCTCATTAGAAAATTTAGGGGCTTACTTAGCTCATAGGGCAATTATAGCATGTGGTGGTTCTTATATGGTTACAGATGAACTTATTTTAAATAAAAAGTGGGATGAAATTACTCATTTGTGTGAGAAGTCTGTAGAAGTTGTTAATGAAATAAGAAACCTAAAAATGTAAGCGTTTACGCAAGAGGATGAAATTAACAAATGAAGATAGGAGGGATAAGGATATATGAACATTTATGATGTCTCTAAAAGAGCAGGTGTTTCAATTGCAACAGTATCGAGAGTTATTAATAATAGTGAAGGTGTAAGTGAAAAAACAAGAAAAAAGGTATTAGATGCTATAGAAGAGTTAGAATACATTCCTAATGCATTAGCTAGAGGATTGGGAATTAATTCAATGAAAACTATTGGGATTATGTGTGCGAATGCATCAGATATTTATTTGGCAAATGCAATTTATCATTTAGAATCATCATTAAGAAAATTTGGCTATGACTGTATATTATGTTGTACGGGATATGAGAGTGATATACGAGAAAAATATATGACCCTTTTATTATCAAAACAGGTAGATGCAGTGATTTTAGTAGGCTCTAACTATGTTGAAGAAGATGTAGCAAAGCAAGAATATATTCATAATGCAGCAAAGAAAGTTCCTATTGTATTAGTCAATGGTCAATTAGAGGGAGAAAATATCTATTGTTCTTTAGCTGATGATTATCAAGCGGTTTTTCAACTTTGTACACAGTTAATACAAAAAGGAAAAAAGAATCTTATGTTTTTATATGATTCCAATTCATTTAGTGGTAAGCAAAAAAGGCAAGGATATGAGGATGCATTAAAAAATTATAATTTAAAGCCTAATCAACTTTTTATTCCTTTTGATGAAGATAACATTCAAAAAATAAAAGATTTTATAGTGCAAGAAGTAAGAGAATATCCAGAAGCAATGATTTGTTGTGAAGATGCTATTGCAGTTGCATCGTTGAAATTTGCAACTAAGGTAGGATTAGATGTGCCTAATCAATTGCACATTGTAGGATATAATAATTCACTAATTGCAAAGTGCTGTGAGCCAGAACTTACAAGTATTGATAATAAGGTACAAGAAGTATGTGATAGTGCGATTAAAATGCTTATGAATGTACTAGAGGGTAATGGAAATGAGAATATAAAAGTTGTTCCTTGTTTTCTTAAACAAAGAGGTACAACCGATTTTTAACAAGATAGAGGAGGGGGAAAATGAAAAAGTTTATGGATAAAGATTTTCTACTCACAACAAAGACGGCACAAGATATTTATCACAATTATGCTGAGCAACTACCCATAGTAGATTATCACTGCCACATCGATCCAAAGCAAATAGCTATGAATACTGAATTTGAAAATATTACACAAGTTTGGTTGGGTGGAGATCATTATAAATGGCGTCAAATGCGTTCTAATGGAGTAGAGGAATACTATATTACTGGTCAAGCATCAGAACGAGAAAAATTTCAAAAGTGGGCAGAAACGTTGGAAAAGGCAATAGGAAATCCGTTATATCATTGGAGCCATCTTGAACTACAAAGATATTTTGGATATACAGGAATACTTAATAGTGAAACAGCAGAAGAGGTTTGGAACTTGTGTAACCAAAAGTTACAAAGTGGCACAATGAAAGTCAGAGATTTAATTGAAATTTCAAATGTGGAAGTTATTTGTACAACAGATGATCCTATTGACCAATTGGAATGGCACAAAATGATAGCTGAAGATGAAAGTTTTAATGTAAGGGTATTGCCTGCTTGGAGGCCAGATAAGGCAATGAATATTGAAAAAGAGGAATTTGAATCCTATATAAAACAACTTACTAAAGCAAGTGGTGTAGAAATAATGGATTTTAATTCTTTCAAAGAAGCTTTAAAGATACGTTTAGAATTTTTCCATGTAAATGGATGTAGAGTCTCCGATCATGCTCTTGACTATGTCATGTATAGAGAGGGATCAGAACAAGAAATAAATGATATTTTCCTTAAACGTATGAATGGGAAAAGTATTTCAGATGAAGAAATACTACAATTTAAAACAGCGTGCATGGTCTTCTTTGGAAAAGCATATAGCAAGCTAGGATGGGTGATGCAATTACATTATGGGTGCAAACGCAATAATAACACTTTGATGTTTGAAGCGCTTGGGCCAGATACAGGATATGACTGTATTAATAACTTTGCACCCTCAACAGAGATGGCAGACTTTTTAGATATATTAAATCGAACTGATGAATTACCCAAAACGATTATTTATAGCCTAAATCCTAATGATAATGGAGTGATTGGAACAATAATTGGTTGTTTTCAAGGTGGAGGCATTGTGGGTAAAGTTCAACAAGGTTCAGCGTGGTGGTTTAATGATCATAAACAGGGAATGATGGAACAAATGACTTCTCTTGCTAATCTTGGATTATTAGGTAATTTTATTGGAATGCTTACAGATTCACGAAGTTTTCTATCTTATACAAGACATGAATATTTTAGAAGAGTTTTATGCGATCTTATAGGTATGTGGGTGGAAAATGGAGAATACCCCAATGATATGAAGGGTCTGGAAAAGCTGGTGAGTAATATATCATACTATAATGCAAAAAACTATTTTAAGTTTTAGGAGTAATTAAGGATGGGGGAAAAAATATTATTAATAGGTGAACCCATGGGTTTACTTACATCTACGGAATATGGAACACTTGATAGTATAAAGAATTTTGATGTAAGTATTGCAGGGGCAGAACTAAATGTTGCTATAGGTGTTAAACGATTGGGACATGAAGTGTTATATTATTCAAAATTAGGTAGAGATTTATTTTCAAGCTGGGTACTGAGTTGTTTAAGAAAAAATGAAATAAGTGAAGGATTTATTCGGTACTCTAGTATTCATAATACAGGGTTTATGTTTAAATCAAAAGTTCAAGATGGGGATCCAAGTGTTTACTATTATAGAAAGAATTCAGCGGCATCCACTATTTCTATAGAAGATGTTAGGAATATTGATTTATCGGATATAGCTATTTTACATATTACAGGGATTTTTCCGGCACTTTCTAATAATTGTTTAGAGGTAACAAAGTATCTGATGCAAAAAGCTGTGGCAAACAATATACATGTTACTTATGACCCTAATATTAGAATGACTTTATGGGAAAGCAAGGAGGTAATGATAAGAACATTGAATGAACTTGCAAAATATGCAACAACAGTATTGCCAGGTATTTCAGAAGGTAGATTACTTACTGGATTTGAAACAGCAGAAGAAATTTCAGCATTTTATCAAGAATTAGGTGTGAAAAATATTATTGTTAAATTGGGAGAGAAGGGTGCTTTTGCTACAGATGGAGAGCAAACTTATGTAACACAAGGATATTTTCCTAACCAAATTATAGATACAGTTGGGGCAGGTGATGGATTTGCGGCAGGTATAATCAGTGCTTTTGCGGAAGGACTTAGTTTACAAGAAGCAACAGAGAGAGGTGCAGCCATTGGATGCATCCAAGTAATGCATGTAGGAGACAATGAAGGATTACCAACAAGAGAGCAACTAGGAATTTTCATGAAAACTAATAAAAAGTTTTAAAAATTTAATGATATTAAAATTATAGGGGGATTACAAAATGAAAATGAAAAAAGTCTTGGCTGGTTTATTAGTATCTGCAATGTCTATGGGCGTATTAGCTGGATGTGGAAGTAGCACAAACAACACAAGTAACACAAGTAATACCAATAACACAAGTAATACAGCAAGCAAAGAAGATTCAACTGCCCAAGAAGAGAAGACTGCTCCAGGAGAACGAGATGCAACGATTCGTCTTTCTTGGTGGGGTGGAGATTCTCGCCATGAAGCGACACAAAAGGCTGTAGATGCTTTCATGGAAAAATACCCTAAAATAAAAGTTGAGGTAGAGTTTGGTGCATGGAGTGGATGGGAAGAAAACATTGCAACTCAATTAATGAGTAAAACAGCTCCAGATGTATTACAAATTAACTGGAACTGGATAAATTCATATAGTTCAACTGCTCAAACATTTCTAGACTTAAATAGTGTGAGTGATATTTTAGATTTATCTCAATGGGAAGAATCTATTCTTAATCAATGTAAAGTTGGTAATAATTTACAAGCAGTGCCAGTTGCTATGACAGGGCGTACATTTTATTGGAATGAATCAACATTTGAAAAAGCTGGTATAGAAACACCAAAATCATTAGCAGACCTTATGGCAGCAGGTCCAGTATTCCAAGAAAAACTAGGAGATAAAGCATATCCATTAGTAATGGGTGAATATGATCGTATGATTTTCTTAGTATATTTCTTAGAAAGTAAATACGGTAAAAACTGGGTTGAAGATAATAAAGTAAATTATACAGCTGACCAAATAAAAGAGGGGCTTGATTTATTAGCAGAGATGGAAGAAAAACATGTTATTCCAACACTCCAAAAACTTGCAGGAGATGGTGCAGACTCTATAGATAAAAACCAAAATTGGATAGAGGGTAATTATGCAGGTATTTTAGAATGGGATACATCCGCTTCTAAGTTTATTAAAGCAACACCGGATTCAAAAATTGTTGTTGGAGATTATTTTAAAGATTTAGGTGAATATCAAGGTGGATTCACAAAAGTTTCTATGGGATTTGCAATTGATGCCAATACAAAATATCCTGAAGAATGTGCATTGTTAATGCAATATTTATTAAATGATGCAGAAGGTGCAGCAATTATGGCTTCTGAACGTGGTATTCCAGCTTCTAAAGCAGCCTATACAGTATGTGAAACAGGCAATTTAATTGATCCTAATGTAGCAGAAGCGAACGGTAAAGTTATGAGTTGGTGCCAATATTCATTAGATCCTAAATTTGAAGACAATGCACTTAAAAGCAATCCAGATGGTGTTTACTACAAAATTATGAGTAAAGTAAGTTATGGTCAGATGGATACAGCTACAGGAGCAGCTGAACTTCTTAAGCAAGTGGATGAATTTTTAGCAAAATAGATTTTACTAATAGAAGTAGCATAAGCGGTTATCTAGCATACAATACGGCTTCATAACCGCTTTAAATAAAATAGGGGGGAAGTATGCTTATGAAGGCAAACACTCAGGTAAGTCAAGGTAAGACAGTAAAAGTAAAGAAGAAAAGCATAGAACGTCAGTATATGGGTTGGCTATTTATTACACCTTGGGTTTTAGGTTTTTTAATTTTTAAATTATATCCTATGGTATCTTCACTAATATTAAGCTTTTCAGATTATCATTTATTTCAAGGAATTAGTAGTTGGGGATTAGATAATTATAAACAAATTTTTACTGATGAAGATATCTGTAAATCACTAATTGTAACTTTTAAATATGCTTTTTTTACTGTACCACTTAAATTAATGATGGCATTATTTATTGCCTACATCTTAAACTTTAAACTTAAATTCGTTAATGCATTTCGTACAGCATACTATATTCCTTCAATTTTAGGAGGATCCATTGCTATATCCGTATTATGGAAATCTTTATTTAGAGATGATGGATTAATCAATGCAATGCTTGCAGTTATTGGTGTTCAAGGACCTAACTGGCTTAGTGATCCTAAATGGGCCATGTTTGTTATCACCTTACTAAGAATTTGGCAATTTGGATCAGCCATGGTTATTTTCTTAGCTGCACTAAAAGGGATTCCAGAAGACTTATACGAAGCAGGAACCATTGACGGAGCGAGTAAGTGGAAACAATTCACTTCTATTACAATCCCTATGATTACTCCAGTTATTTTCTATAACTTAATAACACAACTCGTTCAAGCTTTTCAAGAGTTCAATGGACCATTTGTTATTACACAAGGTGGACCACTAGGCTCTACAACATTAGTTTCACTACTTATTTATAATCGTGCATTTAAAACCTATGAAATGGGTATGGCAAGTGCAATGGCATGGGTACTATTTATCTGTGTAATGGTTTTATCAGGTGTTGCATTCTTTAGTCAGAAATATTGGGTTTACTATGGTGATGAGGAAGGAGGAAAGAAATAATGGTTACAAATAAAAGCAAACGTTTTATTACTTTTTGTTCTTATGCAGTATTAATCATTGTAGGGATTATTATGATTTATCCATTGCTATGGATGATTAGTGCAACCTTTAAAAATAATACAGAGATCTTTACGAATATGGGACTCATTCCTCAGAATCCTACTTTTGAAGGCTATAAGAATGCCATGAAGAGCTATGGTGGAAATATCAATATTCTGCAAGCGATTCTTAATACCTTTAAGATCGTTATTCCCAAAGTGATTTTTACGGTCATTTCCTCTACAATTGTAGCTTATGGATTTGGACGCTATAACTTTAAAGGGAAAAACTTAATGTTTTCACTAATGATTAGTACTTTATTCCTACCTCAAGTTGTACTTAATGTACCTCAATATACTATGTTTACCAAGTTAGGGTGGGTAAATTCACCATTATACCTACCACTCATTGTGCCAACCTTATTCGCAGTAGATACATATTTTGTTTTCATGCTTATTCAGTTTTTACGTAATATTCCTAAGGACCTTGATGAAGCAGCAAAAATAGATGGTTGTAATGATTGGAAGATATTGACGAAAGTTATTGTACCTATGTTACGTCCTGCAATGGTATCTTGTGCATTATTTCAATTTATGTGGTCATCAAATGACTTTATGGGGCCACTTCTTTATGTTAAGACACCTGCAAACTTACCAGCTACTATTTTTGTAAAATTATCAATGGATGCTGATGCTGGATTTGATTGGAATCGTATTTTAGCCCTTTCACTCATTTCAATTATTCCTTCACTTATAGTATTCTTTGCGGCACAAAGTCAGTTTGTAGATGGTATTTCTGCTGGTGGTGTTAAAGGTTAAAATAGGAGGAAGCAATGATGTTTAATTATGATGGGCCTATTTATATTTTCTTGAAAAAAGTATCAGATGTAACTGTGTTACATCTGATTTGGCTTTTATGCAGCTTACCTATTATTACATTAGGTGCATCAACTACTGCACTTTATGGTGTAGCATTGGCTAGAAAAGGTGGGAATGAAGACTCGGTAGTTACATTATATCTAAGTTATTTTCGTAAACATTGGAAACGAGGAACGGGTATGATGATGATATTGAGTGTAAGCTTGGTTGTGCTTCTTATTAATTTGTATTATTGGAATTATGTAGTGAGAGGGGATATATCAACAAGTATGGCAATACTTTGTACAGCGCTACTGGTACCAGTGGGATTGCTTGCAATTTATGGATTTGCAGCGTTGACAGTGTATGAAGA
This sequence comes from Holtiella tumoricola, assembly GCF_027857615.1. Classification (NCBI taxonomy): domain Bacteria; kingdom Bacillati; phylum Bacillota; class Clostridia; order Lachnospirales; family Cellulosilyticaceae; genus Holtiella; species Holtiella tumoricola. The sequence continues at coordinate 41,617 of NZ_JAQIFT010000053.1, read as the reverse complement.
TTTATCAGCTATGAAAATTATACAAAAATCACTTTATATTGCATATGCACATCCATTTTCCACTCTTAAATTAATAATATTTTGGTTGTTGGCAATATGGTTTAATTTGTCTACTTTATTTGCAAATGTACTATTTTTATCTATAGGCGTCGCACCTTTTATTCAAGGATTTCTTGCACGTACACTTTATAGAACACTTAAGGAAAAAGAAGTAGTACATTAGAATGAAACTTTAGTTGAAAAGGAATTGCGATATGAATGTTAAGATTATAAAGATTATGGCACGGTGTGGCACTTTTGAATTAGATTGTAAGACCTGTTTTTATACAGATCATATGTTTGAAGTATTTGTTGATGGTGAGTTTTATGGAGAGTATAACAATAACTGTTTTACCATATATAATTTAAAACCAAGTAAAAAGTATGAGCTAGCTATATATTGCCAAGATGAAAAGGTAACAATCACATTTGAGACAACGGCAGAAGCAGCAGTATTAGATATTACTTTATTTGGGGCAAGAGGTGATGGTATAACTGATTGTACTTTAGCACTACAAGCGGCAGTATCTTGTTGTCCAGAAGGGGGAACAGTTTATGTTCCGGCGGGTGTCTATTTAACCTATCCTGTATTTTTAAAAAGTGATATGACACTTTATCTGGAAAAAGATGCAGTACTATTGGGAGGCGTAGAGCGTTATAGATATCCTATTTTACCAGGGATGATTGAAGATGATGAGCTTAAAGATTCTTTAAATCTAGGAAGTTGGGAAGGAAACCCATTAGATAGCTATGCTGCCTTGATTACAGCAGTAGGAGTAAAAAATTTAAATATTTGTGGGGAAGGCGAAATCAATGGTAATGCTGATGCAAGTGATTGGTGGGAAAATGAAAAAGTACGTAGAGGAGCATGGCGTCCAAAGACAATATTTTTGAATAGATGTAACCATGTGACCTTATTGGGTATTACAGTTAAAAATAGTCCATGTTGGACGATACATCCTTATTATTGTGACAATGTTGATATCCTCAATATAAGGGTACAAAATCCTGATAATAGCCCAAATACTGATGGAATGGATCCAGAAAGTTGTGAGAATGTACAAATTATAGGCACTGTGATTTCGGTGGGTGATGATTGTATAGCTTTGAAAAGTGGTAAATACTATATGGGTAAATTTCATCCAAAACAAACAAAAAATGTAGTGATACGTAATTGTTTACTAGAAAGAGGACATGGTGCAGTGGTTATAGGTAGTGAGATATCTGCAGGTATAACAGATGTATGTATTGAACAATGCTTAATAAGAAATACAGATCGTGGTTTACGTGTGAAAACAAGACGTGGAAGAGGTAATATGAGCATTGTTGATCAGGTCGTTTATAGAAATGTACGTATGGAAAAGGTATTAACACCATTTGTTATCAACATGTATTATTTTTGTGATCCTGACGGTAGAAGTGAATATGTTTCGAGTAAAGAAGCTTTGCCGGTAGATGAAATGACACCACGAATTGGTAAACTGCTTTTGCAAGATGTTGCATGTGTAGATGCTGAGTACGCAGCCATGTTTTTTTATGGTTTAAAAGAGCAACCTATTAAAAGTATAGAACTTCACAATGTTTCAGTTTCTTTTCTAGAAGGAGCCAACCCGGGGATGCCTGCAATGATGGAGGGCATTGATCCAATGAGTAAGGTAGGGCTTTTTGCTACAAATGTTGAGCAGATTGTATTAGAAAATGTAAAAATTACAGGGCAAGAAGGAGAAAGACTAATCCTTGAAAATGTACCTGTAATTGAGGAGGTCTAAGTTTTGGATAGACAACAAACCACTACATTACTAAAAAATTATATAGATTTTTTGTTAGATAACTCGGATGCACAAAATCCTATGTGGAATATTGAAAAAATAAATTCCGGTAAGGTGAATAAGTGGAATTATATTGATGGATGTATGATTACAGCTATTCTTGCTCTTTATAATCAGACAAGTAATAAAAAGTACTTAGATTTTGCAGATACATTTATGGATTATTTTGTAAAAGAAGATGGTAGCATCCGTACATATGAAGTAGAAGAGTATAATATAGATCATATTAATCCTGCTAAAAACTTAATTCGCCTCTATGAACTGACAGGTAAGGAAAAATACCGTAAAGCAATGGAGACTGTTCGTAGACAATTAGATACGATGCCACGTACAAAAGAGGGGAACTTTTGGCATAAGCAAATCTATCCTTATCAAGTATGGTTAGATGGACTTTATATGGGGCAGCCTTTTTATATGGAATATGAGACAAAATACAATGGAAAAAAAGGATGTCTTGACTCCTATCGTCAGTTTGTGAATGTAAGAAAAAGAATGAGAGATGAAAAAACAGGTCTCTACTATCATGGATATGATGAAAGTCGCAAAATGTATTGGGCAGATCACGAAACAGGTTGTAGTAAAAATTTTTGGCTAAGGGCCCAGGGATGGTTTGTGGTAGCATTGGTGGATACTTTAGAAGCGATAGATGAACAACTTTATTATGAGTATCGTATGCTGCGAGCTCAATTTCAGGAAGCTATTGATGCTATTTTAACTTATCAAGATACAAGTGGAATGCTTTATCAAGTGATTAACGAGCAAGAAGCAGAAGGAAACTATTTAGAAACAAGTGGTACAGCGCTGATTGCTTATGCTATTTTAAAGGGAGTAAGATTAGGTTTTTTACCTAAACGTTATGAAATACATGGTGAAAAAGCCTTCTTTGGTACGACACAGACATATTTAAAAGTCAGTGAAGAAGGGCGGCCAGTCCTTGGAGGCATTTGTCTTGTGGCAGGTCTTGGTGGAAAAGAGCATAGAGATGGTAGTTTGGCATATTACTTTAGCGAGCCTGTAGTAGAAAATGAGGCAAAGGGTGTAGCACCACTATTACTTGCTTTTACGGAAATAATGAGGCGAAATAATGGATGAAGTAAGAGAAGGCATTTCCCAGAAAGATGCCCAAAAACGTAAAATGATTTTGGAAGATAACTTATGGCAAGTGATTCTATATATTGGAACACCGCTTGCTCTATTTCAAGGCCTTAATCAGATTTTTAAAATACTTGATTCGATGATGGCAGCTCATATTAGTCCACTGACAGTTTCAGCAGTTGCTTACTTGTCTCAATTGGCACTTATGATTTCTTCAATTGGTGGTGGCTTAGCCATGGGAAGTTCTATTAAAATTAGTGAAGCATATGGGGCAGGAGACTATGAGTTAGTTCGTAAAAGAGTAAGTAGTTTGTTTATTATTTGTGGATGTATTGGGATGGGCTTATTGGTTATGATTCCCTTTACATCCTCTTTTTTGCATATAGTAGGTACACCTGATGATTTTATAAGTGAAGGGACATTGTACTTTTCAGTAACGTTAGTGGATATTACGTTACTATTGTTTAATACGGCCTATATTGCCATTGAAAGAGCAAGAGGAAATGCAGTAAGAATTCTTTGGCTTAATTTAGGTTCAATTATTGTAAAATTAGCACTTACAGCGTGGTTTGTCTATGGTCTAAATATGGGTATTGTAATGATTGCCGTAGCAACTGTTATAAGTGATTTAGTTATCTTTTTCGCTTGTATCTATCATATTTTTTATCGTGGGAAAGGAGAAGTGTTTGGGTTTTCATTAAAATCAGTAGCTTTTAATAAGAAAGTTACAACACCAATGCTTTCAATTAGTTTACCAGTTATTGTAGAGAAAACTACCTTCCAACTTGGAAAAGTAGCAGTTAACGGGATGTCTACAATATATGGATCATTAATAGTAGGGGCATTAGGAATTTCTAATAATATAGGTGGTATGACAACTAATCCACAAAATGGTTTACAAGAAGCTGGAGCAGCTATTATTAGTCAAAATCTTGGCGCAGGAAATAGCAAAAGAACAATAGAAGCCTTTTATAAGCTTGCTATTATTAACATGGTTGTAGGTATTATAGGTTATGTTATAACTTTAGTGTTCTTACAACCTATAGCAGGATTGTTTGCATCTAAAGATATAGAATTTGCCAATTTGATTGCACTTACTTATAAATATGAAGCAACAGGATTGATTCCGTTAGGGCTATTTTCGGCAGTAATGAGTTTACTATATGGCTATGGTTATACAAAGCTGACTTTACTTATTAATTTTAGTAGAATTTTCATTTTACGTATTCCAGTTCTTTGGGTACTACAAAGATTTACAGACTATGGGCAAGAAAGCATTGGAATTGTTATGATGGTATCTAATATAGGAACTGGTATATTAGCGCTTGGTGTTAGTATTATTGTTGTAAGACAAATAAAAAAGAAAATGAATAAGGAGAGTGTATATGTTGAAAGTAGGAGCCAGAGCACATGACTATGGAAGAAATGTACCTGAAGTATTGTTTAAACGTATTGCAGAAGATGGATTTGAAGCTGTGATGCTTGCATTTCAAAAGGCTATTTTAGGCATAAACTCTTATTTTGATGTGACGGATCAGTTAATCGAACGGACAAAAGTAGCGCTAGATGTGAATGGTATAGAGATTCAGACCCTTGGCGTATATATGGAACTTGGAATAATAGATGAAGAAGTAAGAAAAGAGGCTGTTAAAAACTTCATACAAGGTATACATATAGCTAAAAAAATGGGTGTTTCTAAAGTGGCAACGGAGACAACATCTATGCATAAGCAGCCTCAAGCAACAAGGCAAGAAGCATATAGGCAATTGAGTAAATCTATGAAGGAAATTTTACCAGAGGCAGAACGGCTAGAGATTTATGTGTGTGTGGAACCTGTATTTTATCATACTTTAAATACACCTGAACTTGCGAGGGAGTTTCTTGATACAATGAAAAGTGAATATCTAAAAATTACTTTTGATGCAGTTAATTTATTAAGGGCAAGTCAAGTGTCAACACAACATGATCTATGGGATAAAACCTTTAATTTATTAGGTAATGAGATAGAAGTGGTACATATGAAAGGTGTTACTATTAATGAAAAAGGAACTTTACAGAAAGCGAACTTTAAAAATTCTGTAGTAGACTATCCCTATATAGTTAAGAAACTAAAGGAGTTAGGCAAGCCACTTCATATTATCCGTGAAGAAGTAGAGGTACTTAACGGAAAAGAAGAGGCGATGTTTTTAAAGAAGTTATGTCAGTAATCTATGTAGGCAAAGGACGAAGATTTCAAACGATTACAGAGGCATTAGAGTATACCAATTATGATGAGGCACTTACACTTATTTTAGATGAAGGCATTTATAGAGAAAAAATAGAATGTAATAAAAGAAAGCTTCACCTCATCGGACGAGGAATGAACCAAACCTATATTATTTGGGATGATAGTGCTTTTAAACTTCATTTAGATGGAAAAAAATATGGTACCTTTCGAAGTCATACAGCATTTTTTGATGGAGACTATTTAAAAGTAGAAAATTTGACTATTGAAAACCAAGCAGGTCAAGGGCATGAAGTGGGGCAAGCAGTGGCAGCAGCAGTGTATACAAAATATGTTCATATGAAGTATGTCAGATTGATTTCTTATCAAGATACATTATTTTTAGGGCCATTACCAGATAAAGAAAGAGTAGTAGATGGCTTTTTAGGACCAAGGCAAGATACCCCCAGAATACAAAGTTATCAATTCTATGAAAATTGTGAAATACAAGGAGATATTGACTTTATATTTGGTGGTGGCAATGGAATTTTTTCAAATTGTATTTTGTATGGAAGAGGAGAGAGAATAGGATTTTTAACAGCACCAAGTACAAATGTAGATGAGTTAGGATTTTACTTTGACAAGTGTATAATAGATGCACAGGTAGAACAAAACCTATATTTAGGTAGACCATGGCGTAGGTATGGAAAATCAATGTTTTTTGAATGCGTTATGGGAAAAGGAATACATAAGCAAGGTTTTGACCCTTGGCAAGAAAAAAAGAAAACGTATTTTTTTGCAGAATGGCCAGAGCAAGAGACCAAAAGATTATTTCAAACATATGTAACAATAGAAGAAGTGAAAATAATACAAGATGAAGTAAGTAAGATTAAAAAAGCAATAAAAAGTTTAGAAAAATGATATGAATGTTGAAGAAAGTATTGACTTTCTACTTGGTGGAAGGTGTAGGGTTAAGGAAAGGGAGGGAGTTTACATGAAAATACAAGAACTCGCACAACAAACTAATCTTACAAAAGGTGAAATCATTTTTCTAAGAAAAGAAGATTTATTAAAACAAAAAGAAGACTATGAGGCACAAGATGTAGATACCATTAAAAAAATCCAGCTGATGAGAAAGTTAGATGTTACGCATAAAGATATTTTGTGGATGCAAAAAGGTATTTTACAACTTAATAAATGTCTAGAACAACAACTTCAGAAGTTACAAGAAAAAGGCAATTCTAAAACATCTTCATGGGTAAGTATAGCAAAAGAAATAATAGAAAAAGATACAAATTATAATTTAATAAATGCAAATTATTATTTGAGTAAAATAGATAGGTTAGAAAAAGGAGGAGGAAAGTTTGGAAGTCTTAAAGGAGATTTCTTAACGAGAATTAAAGCAACTATACCTCCTAATAGTGAAAAATGGTTTGAACCAGATGAACCCATTATCAATCGTCATGATTTTACAGTAGAACTATGTAAATACGCAGAAAAAAATAAAGAACAATTAACGATCTTAAAAGAAGGTATGGAACCTATCGTAGAGATCAATGGTGAACGCTACTTGTGTATGCTAGAGTCACCCCGTATGCTTAAGTTTCCATGGTCTATATTCTTTGCTACAAGTTCAAGCTTCGGATTTAAATTTGTATATATGTATAGATACATGGGATGAATAGGGTAATTATGATATAAAAACTAAAAGTAGTTACTAAAGTAAATTTGATGAGTAGAGGCTATGCAACGATCTCTAGAAAGCGTAGAGTGAGCATAGCCTTTTAATTTTAGATATGAACATTTTAAAGCAACAAAAAAATCTTTAAAAATTTTAAGAAGCCTCTTGACATAAAGCTAGTTTTAGTGCAAAATAATACAAGTCAGCAGCGGGTAATACCGAAGCAAATAACAACTTTTGGGGGCATAGCTCAGCTGGGAGAGCACCTGCCTTGCACGCAGGGGGTCAAGGGTTCGATTCCCTTTGTCTCCACTATCCGATAGGATAACAAAAGTTGGCCCAGTGGTACAGTTGGTTAGCACGCCGCCCTGTCACGGCGGAGGTCGAGGGTTCGAGTCCCTTCTGGGTCGTTTAATGTGGTCGCTTAGCTCAGCTGGGAGAGCACCTGCCTTACAAGCAGGGGGTCATAGGTTCGAGCCCTGTAGCGACCATGTTTTAAAACATCATATGGCGGAATAGCTCAGTTGGCTAGAGCACATGGTTCATACCCATGGTGTCGGCGGTTCAAATCCGTCTTCCGCTACTTCTTGAAGGTAGATACTTATAAAGTATCTACCTTTTTTGTATATAAAGTTCTACTTATTAGCAGATAGGGGTTAGAAAAGGCTTATTTTGGTGTTGTTGAAAAAAGGGTTGACATTTCATTGGTTAAGGCATATGATGGTTGTAATTTAATTGATGCATAACGAAGACCTATAGTTATAAGACTATATTTCGGAGTATAAGATGAAGAAAAGCGATGATAAGAACAAGTAATAGTAAGTAACGCATACAGAAAGTAACCGGTTGATGAGAGGTGCATGTACGTGCTAGCTATGAATACATCTTTGAGCTTCACACCGAAACCTGAGGGAAAGTAGGCTGTGACGGATTCCTGCACACGTTATAGTGCTAGAGTATTATCCCTTGTTAGGGCGTACTTGAAGAGGTAGATCATGTGAATGATCTATAAACTAAAGGTGGTAACGCGAGAGTAGCTCTCGTCCTTTTAAATTTAAAGGACGTGGGCTTTTTTTATGTTTATCTTTCGTAAAAGCGTTTCTAAGTCTTATAGAACTTGCTTATATTAAACTCAAACTTTAAAACTATTTAAATTAAAAGGAGTGTTGAATATGAGTAAATCTACAAAGGAACAAATGCGTATTATTACAAAAGGGGTACAAACCTTAGTAAATGAGGCAGAGCTTGAGGCTAAATTAATCAAGGCAGAAAAGGAAAATAAACCATTAACGATTAAGTTAGGATTAGATCCAAGTGCGCCAGATATTCACTTAGGCCATGCAGTTGTTCTACGCAAAATTAAACAAATGCAAGACTTAGGTCATCGTGCAGTTATTGTTATTGGGGATTTCACAGGAAAGATAGGAGATCCTACAGGTAAATCAAAAGGTAGAAATGCCTTAACCACTGAACAAGTAGAGGCAAATGCAAAAACTTATGCAGAACAAATCTTTAAGGTATTAGATAAAAATAAGACAGAGGTTCGTTTTAATAGTGAATGGCTCTCTAAATTGAATTTTGAAGATGTATTAAGACTTGCAGCGACCACTACTGTTGCACGTATTTTAGAACGTGATGACTTCCAAAAACGTTACAATAACAATACGCCTATTGGAATTCATGAATTTTTCTACCCTCTTATGCAAGCTTACGATTCAGTAGAATTAGAAGCAGATATTGAACTTGGAGGAACAGACCAAACATTCAATATTCTCATGGGAAGAACATTACAAAAGACTATGGGACAGGAACAGCAAATTGCTATGTTTATGCCAATACTAGAGGGACTAGATGGTATAGAGAAAATGAGTAAAAGTCTTGGGAATTACATCGGTGTGAGTGAACCTGCAAACATTATGTTTAAAAAAGTGATGGAAGTACCAGATGAACTCATTATCAAATACTTTGAACTAGCAACAGATGAACATCCAGACCGTATTGATGAAATTAAACAAGCATTATCCAATGGGGAAAATCCAAGAGATATTAAATTAGAATTAGCACGTATTATTACGGGCTTATACCATTCAAGAGAAGAGGTAGAGGGTGCTATCAGATACTACGAAGAAGCATTTAGTAAAAAGGCTATTCCTACAGATTTACCAGAGCTTCAAATAGGGAAAGAGTCAAATACATTACTAGATATAGTATCAAGTTTAGTAGAAGCAGGATTTGTTCCAAGTAGTAGTGAACTAAGACGTATTGTAAAACAAAAAGGTGTACAACTTAATCAAGAAGAAGTAGTGGACCTTAGTAGGTCTATTCAATCGGGAGATATTTTGAAAATAGGAAAGAAAAAATTTGTAAAACTTATTAAATAACAAACTAAGATGAGAAGCAATCTAGGGAAAGTTAAAAACTTAGATTGCTTTTTATTTTTGAGTAAATGAATAATTTGAAATAGTCGTAAAAATAATTTTGGTATATAATGGTAGTTGGACGGCGAAAGGATTATATGGAGTTAATGCGAGTATAAGTGTAATAAAGAAAGTAGGGGGAATATAGTGAAGGAAAAAGCAAAAAGCATTGGTACAGTTTTTGGGTATTTGATGGTTTACTTAGGTATTCAATTGGGTATTAATTTTATTATTCAGGTAGTTGCACTTGTAAATGTAGCAATAGGTATGGAAGAAAGTGCCTATTATGAACTCATGAATAGTGGAGAAGTATTTAGCCAAATGATATTAGAAATGGTAAAACCCTATACATTTTATGTTGTTCTAATTTGTGACCTTATGGTGCTAGGAATCATATGGTTAGTGGCTAAATGCCGTAAGCAGAAGTTAAGAGATAAAATATGGATTAAAAAAATAAATACTAAGATTGTTGGACTAAGTGTGCTTATTGGGATAGGGGTATATGCTTTTAATATAGGAGTAGTAGAAATTTTAGGGAATATAGAGTTATTTAGGTTAAGTTATGCAGCCCTTCAAGATGTTTCAAGTATAATAAAAGAAATGCCTTTTGCGATAGGAATAATGATTGTAGGCATTATAGCACCTTTTATAGAAGAAGTTCTATTTAGAGGCATTATTTTTCAAGCTTTAAAAAAGAACTTTGATATAGCAATCGCAATTGTAGTTCAAGGATTAATTTTTGGTTTAGTTCATATGAATGGTATTCAAGTTGTATATGCTACACTAATAGGTATTGTGTGTGGCTATGTGGTATATCGTACAGGCTCTATATGGAGTGGTGTGATCATTCATATTGTAAATAATTGTATTTCGTGTTTATGTACCTATATGAATATGGGGGAGAATGGTGTTTTTTATTCTGTTATCCTAATACTTATGATATTAGGTGTAGGATGTATTGGTATAGGAATATATAGTATAAATAGGGTAGGAATTAAGAATAAAGTAGGAGTGGAAATGACTAAAACCCTTGAGTAATCAAGGGTTTTAATAGAAACTTAAACTAGCTTAAAAATTTCTTATAAAAAAATATATTTTAGCGTTGACAAGTGTCAATGGATGATGTAGAATAAATCTTGTCAGTGAGGCAAACATTCCTCGATAGCTCAGCGGCAGAGCATTCGGCTGTTAACCGAAGGGTCGTAGGTTCGAACCCTACTCGGGGAGCTTATATAGGGGCATAGTTCATCGGTAGAATAAGAGTCTCCAAAACTCCAGAGGAGGGTTCGATTCCTTCTGCCCCTGTTATGGCTGAGCTGACATTCCTTTTGGGGGCGTAGCTCAGCTGGGAGAGCACCTGCCTTGCACGCAGGGGGTCAAGGGTTCGAACCCCTTCGTCTCCACTATCCAAACAGGATAATAAAACGATTGGCCCAGTGGTACAGTTGGTTAGCACGCCGCCCTGTCACGGCGGAGGTCGAGGGTTCGAGTCCCTTCTGGGTCGTTTAATGTGGTCGCTTAGCTCAGCTGGGAGAGCACCTGCCTTACAAGCAGGGGGTCATAGGTTCGAGCCCTATAGCGACCATGTTTATTTAAAACATGATATGGCGGAATAGCTCAGTTGGCTAGAGCACATGGTTCATACCCATGGTGTCGGCGGTTCAAATCCGTCTTCCGCTACTTAGCAAAGCAGATACGATATATCGTATCTGCTTTTTTGTGCATAAAATTAGATTTAATAGCTACTTCTCATAAGTGAGTAAAATGGTTTATAATATAGTTAGAATATTTTATTATTATAATCTTAAGTATAAGGGGATTACTATGGGGACATTGCAACTTATTGAAAATTACTTTTGGAACAAAACATATCGAAAAAGCTTTAATGATTTAGCTCAGGCAACTTTCGGATTAGATTTTGAAGTATGGTATCAAAAGAGATATTTTAAAGGTAAATATAAAAGCTATGCTTATGCAATTGATGAAGAAATCATTGCAAATGTATCAGCAAATGAGATGTGCGTGGTTATTAATGGAGAAGAGAAGAAAGCTATTCAAATAGGTACAGTTATGACAAGGGAAGATTGTAGAGGAAATGGTTTAGCGGCAAGATTAATGGATCATGTGATTAAGGTATATGAGGATCAGTGTGATTTTATCTATTTATTTGCCAATAAGACAGTATTAGAATTTTATCCGAAGTTTGGATTTAAGCCTATTATGGAGATAAGTTATAGATTGAAAGCAGAAGATATAAGAAAGCAAGAAAGTATGATTATAGAGCTTCAATCAGGGACACACTTTACAGAGAGACTGATAGAGCGGTTAATTAATAATCGTACACCTATTTCAAATAAGTGGGGTATTGTACAAGATAATTGGCCTTTAGAGGTTTATTGTAAAGATGGATTTAAAGACAATTTATACTATATAAAAGATGAAGATATCATGATAATAGCTATAAGAGAGGCAAAGGTATTACATCTATATGATGTGCTTAGTAGTAAACCTTTTGTATTAGATGATTTATTAGAAAGGATAGTTATACAAGAGGATGAAGAAATTGAATTTCACTTCATACCAGAGCTTGTGAGATATATTCCAATAAGTACACGTATAAAGAGGGAAGATGATACGCTATTTATTAGGGGATTAACGTTAACAGAATCTCAAGATGTACTATTTCCTATGACGTCGCACACTTGATATAGTTTTAAAAACTACTTGAAATGATTAAAGAAATGATATATTATTGTAATTAATAGAATTTTAAATAATACGTAGTAAAAAGTGAGGGTAAAATGATGAATAAACAAAAAATTGCTTTATTAGTGGATACATGCATTGATGTACCTGCAGCACTTGTTGAACAATATAAGATGTATACAATCCCTCTTAAAATTATTTACAGCGATGGTGAATACTCAGATGGTGTAAATATTACAGCCGATGAAGTTTATAATAGACTGAAAGTAGAAATCCCTAAAACATCTTTACCAAGTAGCATAGAGGTTATGGAAAAGCTGGACCAAATCAAAACAGATGGTTATGAAAAAGTGCTTGCAGTAACGTTATCAAGTGGTCTTAGTGGGACACATAATTTAGTTACAATGCTTGCTAAAGAATATGATGGATTAGATATTAAAGTAATCGATACACTTAATATTGGGATTGCAGCGGGATTCAGTGCAATTCAAGCAGCTAAGTATATTGAAGAAGGTATGGAGTTTGAAGAATTAGTAGAAACGGTACAGAATAATGTACCTAAAATAAAAGTATTTTTCTGTGTAGATACACTTGAGTATCTTCAAAAAGGAGGACGCATTGGGTTAGTAGCTTCTCTTCTTGGAAATGCATTAAATTTAAAACCTATTATTTCTTGTAATCCAGAAGGCATTTACTATAATATTGCTAAAGTAAGAGGAAGAAAGAAATCGCTTGATAAAATAGTAGATTTAGCAAAAGAATTTGCAGCAGAAGGTAAGAAACTCAATGTAGCTGTTTGCCACGGTGGCGCACCAGAAGAAGCAGCAGGTGTAAGAAAGGCTTTAACAGAGGCACTTTCCAATATAGAAACTTATGTAGAAGGGCAGATTAGTCCAGCTTTAGGCGTACATACAGGACCAGGGCTTGTCGGTGTTGCCGTTCAAATTTTAGAGTAATAAATATAATAGAAGGGTGTCACCTAGGTGACACCCTTCTATTATATTGTAAGGAGAAGTGTAATGACTACTTGCCTATTTAATATAAGTGTTACTTACTAAAATATTTTGGAGAACTGTTGTTGGAATCTCAAACTCTTGAATACCCATGACCCCTGGTCCAACTTCGTATTTATCAAAGGAAATCATAAGTTTACCTTCAGTTGTAATGTAGAAGTTTTGATTCGCACTAATTTTATTAAAACCATCAATTGCATCAGGATCACCTTCTATCCAATAGATGAGACTATTATCTTGTGCCATACGTGTACGCATTTGTTCTTTAATATTTTCACTAATAAGCTCTATATAGCTAGAATCTTTAAAGAGACTAGGAAGTGTAATGAGTATTTCGTTTTGTTTATCGATAGTGTCATAGGTCATTGTAGTTGAAGAAGAAGCTGCAGTGTTTACTACATAACGGCCAATAGAAAGAATTTGTTCACTATCTGTTTTAATTTGATAGCCTGTATCTATACCCAGGTGTCCACCTTCAGGATAGGTTTTCATATGGGCAACATCTTTTTCAAATTGTTCAAAGAGCGCCTTATTTTCTTCAATATATTTATTATTAAGGGCCTCTTGTAATGCACCGTTATTTAAGCCTTCTACAATAGGTGTATTTAAAGTAGCTTCATAAGTATCTTCTTGGTATTTGATTTGATCAAATGTTATAACTTTTACTAATACACCTAAACCAGGGATTGTGCTGATGGTATCTGCAAAAGTAGGACTGATATTACATATGCCAACAAAACCAATAGTGAGTGCGGCTACTGATGTGAGTAGATTTCGACTCCATTTTCTCATTTTAATCACCCTTTCATTTGAGGCAGAGCCTCTTTGAATTGCTTTATATACAACTTGATCTAACTCTTCTGGAATTTCAATTTTTTCAAGATTTTCATGTATCATTTTCTTAATCATATGCATTCACCTTCTTTATACTTTTTCTAATAGAACTTTTAATTTTTTTAATGCTCGATATAAGGTTGATTTAACTGTACTAAGATTTTGATCCATAACCGTTGAGACTTCTTTGAGTTCAAATTGTTCAAAGTAACGGAGAAGGATAATTGTTTTTTCATTATAAGAAAGATGGTCTAGAGCATCTTCAAGTTCAAAAGACCTATAGGTATCTAAATAGGGTTCATCTAAAATTTCTAAAATGTCATCTTCCACATCTATGTAGCGTTGCTGCTTTTTGAGATGGGTTTTACAAGTATTAATAAGTATTTTAATAAACCAAGTATTTAGATAATGAGGTTCTCGTAATGTATGTTGATATTTGAGAGCTTTTAAAATAGTATCTTGAACGATATCTAGAGCATCGTCTTTATTTTTGACGTAGCTATATGCAATACGATAATGTTTCTCTTTATTAGAGAGAATGTAATTCACAATTTCTGTTTCCATAGTGTTACCTTCCAGCGCTGGATTTCTATTTGTTTGTTACATGGATTAGACCCTTATAGTGTAGCAAAAGTTTCAATAATTTATAGGAGATTTTAAATATGCTATAATGAACCTAAAAATAGTTTATACTACAGCGTATATAAGATAAAATTTGAAAGAAAAGAGGAAGAAACATGTTAAGAATCGGAATGGGATATGATGTACACAAATTAGTAGAAGAGCGTAAGTTGATTTTAGGAGGAGTAGAGATACCGCATACATTAGGGCTCCTTGGTCATTCTGATGCAGATGTACTTGTACATGCTATTATGGATGGGTTATTAGGAGCCATCGCCGGTGGAGATATTGGAAAACATTTTCCGGATACAGACCCAAAATATAAAGGAATATCAAGCATTAAATTATTAGAACATGTTAAGGGGCTTCTACATAAGGAAGGCGCAGTGATTCATAATATTGATGCGACAATTATTGCACAAAAACCTAAAATGGCACCACATATCATGACTATGAGAGAAAATATTGCATCAGCACTTCAAATTAATATAGACCAAATTAATGTAAAGGCTACAACGGAAGAAGGTTTAGGTTTTACAGGAACAGAACAAGGTATTGCCAGTCAAGCGATTGTCTTACTAGATAAATAATAGAATGTATAAGAAGAAACCTCTAAACTATACCCTTTAATATAAGGATTGGGTTTAGAGGTTTTAATTATTATGGAAAAAAGTTCATGTACAATCATGAAACTCTTTGCAACATTTAAATGTCTAATAAGATATAACTTATAGAGAGAGGATGAGACGCGAATATGAAATGTTTAAAAAGGCTAAGTTGTATGGTTCTGTTAGGAGGGCTACTTGTAGGATGTGCTAAACCTAATATACAAGAAGGACTTTTATATACAAATCTTAAAGATGAAGAAACCAAGCAACAAATAGAAAAACTTTTAATACAATCAAAAATAGACCAAGAAAATGTAAAAACTTATATGGAGTGGGTTAATGATTTTAATAGTCGAGTAGAAAATCCAGAGGCTTTGACTGAAGGGTATCAACCTATGAAGGAAGGTGTAGTTGATTATAATAATATTTTAGTGACAACAAAGCAAACAGAGGATGGAAGAGATTATTGGGAAACAAACTGTAGATTATCTGCTTATTTATTATATAAAGACTTTGTTAATACTCAAAAGCAAATAGAAGAAGATGCTTATCTAATGTTTGATTTAGATGCTATTGATACAATGGACCAATTTGCAATGTCTAAAGAGGAAAGAAAGGAATTTGTTACATTATTTAATCCTGTTCAGTTAGAAGAAGATAGTACTCTAGACATGCATGTTGCTAAAATTCAGGAAGCTTATATAGAAAGAGAACTTGTTTTTGATGATAAGAGTAATATTTCCTTAATTACATTATACTTACATGACCCATATGAAAATAAAAGATTAGTAGGACATGCTGCTGTACTTATTGATACAGGAAATGAATTAGTACTGATTGAAAAATATGGTCCACCAGCACCTTATCAAGTCACTATATGTAAAACAAGAGAAGAAGTAGTAGAATATTTACTTGCTAGACCTGATCTTTATGGAGATGGTAGTGAGTTGCCACCAATTGTAATGGAAAATAATCAAGTACTTACATCTTACTAGATATGAATTTAAGATAATTCTTATAGATGTCGATAGAATAGATAAATAGTATGGACAAAATATAGGAGTATTCAATTACAAAAGAAGAAAAAAGACAAGTTAGTTAAGTATATTTTGAGCATGCTAAATATAATTCTAATACACATATTTGAATAGAAAAATAAGCACATAAATCGTATCATCTAATATAATAAATAAAGATAGCAGTTGAAACTACGTGACTAATAGATTATAATAAGGAATAATGTGCAATTTTAGATGGAATAGAGAAATAAGCAATGAAAGAAAGAGTAATTTAATGGATTAGCCAAGAGAGACTCGCCATAGGCTGGAAGTGAGTTCTAAGAAATTGAATGAAGTGCATTCTGGAGCTATCTATGTGAATAAGAGTAGCATAGGTCGTAGAGGCCGCGTTAAGGCAATTAAGATAGAGCTTTTCTACATAGAAGAAGAGCTTTAATCAGAGTGGAACCGCGATAACTCGCCTCTGAAATAGAGGTGAGTTTTTTTATTGTATTTTTTGAGGAGGAATCATATGGGTTATATCAGAGAACAAATTCAAGTGATTAAAGAACGTGACCCCGCCATCAAAAGCACAGCAGAGGTTTTTTTATATCCAAGTTTTTATGCATTGCTATTTCATAAGGTAGGGCACTATTTATACAAAAAGAAATGGTACTTTTTAGCTAGATTGTTATCTCAGTTAGCAAGAGGTTTGACAGGAATAGAAATTCATCCAGGGGCAACCATTGGTAAAGGGCTTTTTATTGATCATGGTATGGGTGTTGTAATTGGCGAAACTTGTGAAATTGGAGATAATGTAACAATCTATCATGGTGTTACTCTAGGTGGGACTGGTAAGGACCATGGTAAGCGTCATCCAACCATTGGAAATAATGTGATGATTAGTACAGGGGCCAAAGTATTAGGACCTTTTAAAGTTGGGGATAATTCTCGTATAGCAGCAAATGCTGTTGTTTTGCAAGAAATTCCAGAGGATTGTACTGTAGTAGGGATTCCAGGTAAGATTGTAAGAATTGCGGGACAACGGGTAAATCCTTGTTCACAACTAGATCAAGTGAAGATGCCAGACCCAATTCAAATGGAAATGTGTAAAATGCGTCAAAATGTTGATGCTTTACAAGATAAAATACAAGTGTTAGAAGATACTATAGTAGAACTTCATAAACTCAAGGATGAAAAATGCAAAGAGGCTGCCCTAAAAACACACGAGTGTACCGAGCCAAATTGTCCAAACAAAGAAGCTTGTGAAACATATAGACAATAAATACACTAAGGAGAGGTAAATATGATTAAAATTTATAACACACTTACTAAACAAAAAGAAATCTTTAATCCAATAGAATCAGGAAAAGTGCGTATGTACGTGTGTGGTCCAACAGTATATAATTTAATCCATATAGGTAATGCAAGACCATATATCGTTTTTGATACAGTTAGAAGATATTTTGAAGCAGTAGGCTATGATGTGAATTTCATTCAGAACTTTACTGATGTAGATGATAAAATTATCAAAAAAGCAAATGAAGAAGGTCGTACAACAACAGAGTTAGTTGAAGAGTATATTGGTGAGACACTAAAAGATGCTAAAAATTTAAATGTTAAACCAGCAACACATCATCCACGTGTAACAGAAGAGATGGATGGGATCATTAAAATGATCGAAACACTTATTGAAAAAGGTTTTGCATATGAGGTAAATGGAAGTGTATACTTTGATACCACAGCTTTTGATGGATATGGAAAGCTTTCTAAAAAAGTGTTAGATGATTTAGAAGCAGGTGCAAGTGAACGTGTAACTCTAGGCGACGAAAAGAAAAACCATATGGACTTTGTACTTTGGAAACCTAAAAAAGATGGAGAACCTTATTGGGAGAGTCCATGGAGCGAGGGACGTCCAGGATGGCATATTGAGTGTTCTGCCATGTGCAAAAAGTTCTTAGGAGATACAATTGATATTCATGCAGGTGGAGAAGATCTTGTTTTCCCGCACCATGAAAATGAAGTTGCACAAAGTGAAGCAGCAAATGGAGCAACTTTTGCTAACTATTGGATGCATAATAGCTTCCTTAATATCGATAATCATAAAATGAGTAAATCTCTTGGGAATTTTAAAGTTTTAAGAGATGTAGGGGAAGCTTATGGCTATGATACAGTACGTTTCTTTATGCTAAGTGCACACTATAGAAGTCCCCTTAACTATAGCAATGAACTTATGGAAGCTGCTCAAAATGGCTTGACTCGTATAAAAAATTGTAAAGATAACTTAGAATTTGCTTTAAGTCACGCAAAAGAGGAAACACTAACAATAAAAGAACAAGAACTTTTAAAAGAACTGGCTACATTTGAAGAAAAATTCCATGCAGCAATGGAAGATGACTTTAATACAGCCGATGCAATCAGTATTATCTTTGAGCTTGTTAAATTTGCAAACACTTATGCAAAAGAAGGTGCAACACAAGCCTTTACACAAGCAGTATACGATGAGTTTATGAAACTCAATAACATCTTAGGCCTTCTTTATGAAGCAGAAGAACAAAAAGAACATGCTTTATCAGATGAAGACATTCAACAATATATTGAAGATCGTAAAGCAGCTAAAAAAGCAAGAGACTTTGCTGAGGCAGATCGTATTCGTGACTGGCTCAAAGAGCAAGGTGTGCTTATTGAAGATACTAGAGAAGGAGTACGTTTTAAACGTATATAAAGCACAAGAATATGAATACTAACATTAATGAAGTTTTGAATAGTGTCACAAAATTGAATGCGCATAAAGCAAATACCTATTCACCACTTGCCTTAGCTTATATAGGAGATGGTGTGTACGAACTTTTTGTTCGTACACATGTATTAGCGAAGGGGAATATGCCTGTTAATAAAATGCATAAAGCGTCAAGGGAACTTGTAAGAGCAGGTGCCCAAGCAAAGCTATATCATCTTGTAGAAGATAAACTTACAGAGGAAGAATTACAAGTCTTAAAGCGTGGACGTAACGCAAAAAGTATATCAGCGCCTAAAAATGCTGATATTACAGAGTATCGCCATGCTACAGGCTTAGAAGCGCTCATAGGTTATTTATATATTGAAGGTAAAATAGATCGTATACAAGAAATCATAGAATATGGGTTTCAATCCCTCTAAATGATACGAAGGAGAAAATTATGTCAAAAGGTACAGGAAAGTTTGTAAAAGGAGCACTTATCTTATCTGTTGCAGCACTCATTGCAAAAGTATTAAGTGCCTTTTTCAGAATACCACTCGGTTCACTTATTGGAAACGTAGGAATGGGTTACTATGGTTATGGATATCCAATTTATACATTCCTAACATCTATTGCTATTGTGGCTATTCCAGCGACGCTTTCAAAGCTAGTTGCCGAGAAAAGAGTAATGGGACAATATAAAGAAGCACATTTAATCTTTAAACATACTATGAGTTTTATGATTATTTTAGGGCTTACTTTATCTGCATTATTCTTCTTAGGAGCACCTCTTTTAATTGGTGCTTTTAAATGGGAAGAACAAACAATTTATTCATTATGGGGCTTAGCATTAAGTCCGATCTTTGTTTGTATTATGGGTGTATATCGTGGATATTTCCAAGGTATGCAAAATATGGCTCCAACAGCTATTTCACAAGTATTAGAAAACTTTGGTCGTGTAGTTGCAGGACTTGGGCTTGCGTATTTCTTCATGCCAAATGTGGGGTATGCAGCAGGTGGTGCGTCATTTGGTTCAGTTGTAGGTGGCGTATGTGGTGCACTTGTTTTAGCACTCTTCTATCTAAAACATAAAAAAGCCATTTATGAAGAAATGGATACACAAAAACAAGCGGCAGTTTCAACAACTTTTAAAAGTGTAGCAAAAGTTGTACTTGTACTTGCTATTCCAATTTCTATTGGTGCAGCAGTTAACTCTGTAATGAATTTCTTAGATTCTGCAATTGTAACAGCAAGACTTGTAAGTGGAGGAATGGACCAGACTATTGCAGCTGATTTATTTGGACAGCTTACAAATACATTAACTCTTGTTAATTTACCACTTGCCTTTGGTATGGCATTAGTAACAAGTGTAGTTCCAGCTATTGCAGAAGCGGTGGCAAGAAAAGATCATAAAGAAATGCAAGATAAAATGGAACTTGGATCAAGATTCGGTTTACTTATTTCTTTACCAGCAGCTATAGGTTTAGCGGTCCTTGCAGAACCAGTAATGGGATTCTTATTCCCTGAATCTATTCAAGGTGGTCCAATCTTACGTCTTTCAGCTTTTAGCATCCCATTTATTATGCTAGGGCAAGCAATGACAGGTGTATTACAAGGGCTTGGGAAGGTATGGATTCCTGTACAAGCCTTAGGTGTAGCAGCAGTTGTAAAAGCAGTTCTTAATATTGTTTTAGTAGGAAGTTTAGGTATATTAGGTGCACCACTTTCTTCAATTGCAGGCTATGCAACATTTACACTTTATAACTTTTTAGCGGTTAAGAAATTGACTGGATTTAAATTAAATACAATGTTAGTTATTGTAAAACCACTTATAGCAGCAGCTGTAATGGGTATTGCAGCATACTTTAGTTATGCATTACTTGGCAATATTTTAGATGCCACATCAAAAATTCAAAATGCTATTATGACATTAGGTGCGGTAGGTGTAGGTGCAATTATTTATGTAATTGTTATCTTCCTTATAGGCGGAATTTCAAAACAAGACTTACAAGAACTCAAAAAGAAAAAGGAGAATTAAATAGAATGAATTTAGACCAAAATCAAACAGACAGAACGAATGAAGCTCCAAGAGAAAATAAAAAGCCTTATTACAAAAAAACTAATAAGCCACAAGGTAATAATCCAAAACCAAATAGAAAACCAAACGATGCACCACAAGGCAATAATCCAAAACCAAATAGAAAACCAAATGATGCACCACAAGGCAATAATCCAAAACCAAATAGAAAACCAAGTGATGCCCCACAAGGTACTAACCCAAAACCAAATAGAAAACCAAATGATGCACTACAAGGTAATAATCCAAAGCCAAATAGAAAACCAAGTGATGCACCACAAGGTACTGACCCAAAACCAAATAGAAAACCAAGTGATGCGCCACAAGGTAAAAAACCTTATAATAAAAAATTTACAAATCGTAAACCTATGCCAGTAGAAGGCGAACAATTTGAAACATCAGTAGATGAAAATATCTTATTTGGTAGAAACTCTGTGATTGAAGTACTTAAATCAGGTCGTGATATTGAGAAAATCCTTATCCAAAGTGGTCAAGTTGAAGGTTCAATCAAAAAGATTATTGGTGATGCTAAAGCACGTGGCATTGTGATTCAAGAAGTTGAAAAATCAAGACTTGATGAATTATCAAATGGTGAAAGACATCAAGGTGTTGTAGCTTATGCAAGTGCGCATAAATATGTTGAAATTGATGAAATCTTAAATGATGCAAAGGCAAAAGGTGAAGATCCATTTATTTTAATCTTAGAAAATATTCAAGACCCACATAATTTAGGTGCTATTATTCGTTCAGCACATAATGCAGGTGTACACGGTATTATTATTTCAAAACGTCGTGCAGTAGGTCTTACATCTACAGTATCTAAAGCATCAGCAGGTGCTATCGAATATACAAAAGTAGCAAAAGTAGCAAATATTGCTCAGACAATTGAAGATCTTAAAGCAAAAGGTATCTGGGTTGCATGTGCAGATATGGATGGAGAAATTATCTATACAGATAACTTAAGAGGGCCTATCGGTATTGTTATTGGTAGCGAAGGTGAAGGTGTTTCTAGAAATGTTAAAAATAAATGTGACTTTGTTGTACGTATTCCAATGTATGGAAAAGTAACATCACTTAATGCTTCAGTTGCAGCTAGTATTTTAGCTTATGAAGTTGTTAGACAACGTCATTTCTAAGCCAAATAGAATAAATATATATAGACCCAATAGCGTGTTATTCAGTTATCAGGATAGATAGCTAGGTGATCAATCAGTATACAGCAGAATAATGCGTAGGGGAGATAGACTAAGGAGGATTTACTCGTGAAAACAGCCGAAGTTTTAACGGATGAAGAACTCATTGCAGCCTATCAAAGAGGGGATAGGGGATGCATAGAAATACTTGTACAGCGTTACAAAACATTTGTAAGGAAGAAGATTAAGTCCAATTACTTTGTAGGTGCAGATGTTGAAGATCTTATCCAAGAAGGTATGATTGGCTTGTTTAAAGCAATATGCGACTATAATCCAGACAAGGATGCAAGCTTTAAATCTTTTGCGACCTTATGTATTACAAGACAGATTAGTACAGCCTTCAAAACTGCTACAAGGCAAAAGCATATGCCACTAAATACAAGTATTTCTCTTAATTTACCTGTTGCTGGTGAGGATGATGATGGTATTACTTTAATGGATATACTTAAGGATAATATTAGTCATAATCCTGAAGACATGATGATTCACGAAGAAGATTTGAAACGTCTTAGAAGGTATATGAAAGAAAGTCTCAGTGATTTTGAATGGGAGGTACTGAATGCACACACACAGGGGCAGAATTATCATGAGATAGCAGAACGTATGGGTAAATCTGTTAAATCTATTGATAATGCCTTACAACGTATTAAAAGAAAATTAAGTGAAAATTTTAATTAAAAGAGTTTGCTTTTGCAAACTCTTTTTTGTATACTTTAATTATAGGTTAAAATTATAACATAGTTTGTAGATTTTAAATGATTCAGAATGTAGTAAAAGGGAAGAACTACAAATTGTAAAAAGGGGGCAATAATATGGGAATAGGATTAATTGTTTTAATTGTAGTAGCAACTATGATAGTGCTTATTTGCTTAATGTGGAGAAAAGTAAAGGCTGATAAGGCTATGGTTATTACAGGTTTTAAACAAAGGGTATTAAGCGGAAAAGGTGGTTTAGTTATACCTTTCTTCGAAACGAGCTGTACCATTTCATTAGAAGCTATTTCAATGACAACAGATGTAGCAGAAGCACCATCTAAACAAGGGATTTTTGTAGATATTGTTGGGACAGCTGTAGTTAAAGTACGTAATGAAAAAGAAGCTATTATAAAAGCGGTAGAACGTTTTTGTACAGGTAAAGTTAATGATACTGTAGGAAATATCCAAAATATTGTAGAGAAAATTTTAGAAGGTAAGTTAAGAGGCATTGTTTCTACACTAACAGTAGAACAGATTAATGAAGATAGAGCTTCATTTGAACAAAGTATTGAGGATAATATAAGAGAAGAATTAAATTCTATGGGATTAGAACTTATTTCTTATTCAATCCTCAAAATTTCTACACAAGGTGGTTACCTAGAAAATAGAGCAAAACCACAAATTGCTCAGGCACAAGCAGATGCAGATATTGCTGAAGCAGAAAGAAAAAGAGATACGGAAATTAGAACAGCAGAATCTGTGCGAGAGGGACAAAAAGCAAAACTTGCAGCAGATACAGAAATTGCTGAATTTGAGAGAAATAAAAGGCTTAGAACAGAGGCTTATCGTGCAGAACAAGATAAAGCAAAAGCTGATGCTGACGTTGCTTACTCCTTAAAAGAAATTGAAAATAAATCATTGGTAGAACAACAAAAAGCTAAATTAGCAGAAGAAGAAGCAAAGCGTGTCGAAAAAGAACTTGTTGCTACAGTGGATAAACCAGCTGAAGCTGAAAAACGTAAAAAGATTATTGAGGCACAAGCAGCTAAAGAGAAAGCTATTCAAGAAGCACAAGCACAAGCAGAAGCAATCAAAATTAAAGCAGAAGCTGAGGCAGATGCAAAACGTCTTATTGCACAGGCAGAAGCGGATGCAATTAAAGTAGCCGGAGAGGCAGAAGCTGAAATTATTAAAGCTAAAGGTATTGCTGATGCAGAAGCAAAAGAAAGATTGGCAGAAGCAATGGCTAAGTATGGAGAAGCTGCAGTTGTACAAATGTTAGTTGAAAAATTACCACAAATTATGAGTGAAGTAGCGAAACCAATGGAACAAATTGATAAAGTGACAATCATTGACAATGGTGGTAGTGAAGGAACTTCTAAAGTTGCAAAATGGGTAACTGATATTACAGGGAGTGGATTTGAGACATTAAATGCAATGACTGGTATCAATATCCCAGAACTTATAGCTAACTTTACGAATAAAAAAGATGATAAAGTAGACTATGAGACAGTTATAGAAACGATTAAAGAAGCAGTTAAAGAAGTAGCTACAGACGAAAGTAAAGAAGAATAAATGTTTTAAACGATGTAGAAGTCCTATTGACTAGAGTATAAGCTCTAGTTATATAGGACTTTTTTATTTCTAAATAGATATCAAAAGATAAAGTTTTCCAGGGAAATATAATTGGGAAAAAGATGAATGAAATAACTTAGATAAAAAGTTAACATAAAGAAATATAAAAAAAGTGTTGCAAAGTTTTTATAAAAGGAGTATTATGAATGTCGGTTCAGAAAAGAGAGAAAAGACAGCACGTAGACAGAAAAGAGGGACTAGCGATGAATATGACACAAATAATGGCGCTTATTATTTTCTTAGTAGTTATGGCGCTTATTATGACAGAAAAAATAGATAGAACAGTGGCGGCTATAGGTGGTGCCATGTTGATGGTTCTTTTCAAGGTAATTCCATCAGATAAAGTAGTAGGCTATATAGATTTTAATACAATAGGTGTATTAATAGGTATGATGCTCTTTGTAGGGGTTATTAAGAATTCAGGACTTTTTGAGTACTTAGCAATTTTTACAGCTAAGAAAGCAAAAGGTGATGCATGGAAAATTCTTATAAGCTTTGCAGTGATTACCGCAGTACTATCAGGATTACTTGATAATGTAACAACTGTACTTTTAATTGGGCCTATGACACTAATCATTACTCAAATTTTACAGCTTAATCCAATACCATTTTTAATTACTGAGATTTTAGCTTCTAATATAGGGGGAACAGCAACACTTATTGGAGACCCACCTAACATTATGATTGGTAGTGCAGCAGGACTTGGTTTTAATGATTTCATTATGAATGTAGCACCAGCAGCTTTTGTTGTACTCATTGTGACAGTAGCAATTCTTTATTTTGTATATTGCAAAAAACTTTGTGTAGAAGAACAATTTAAAAAAGAAGTAATGGAACTTGATGAGAAAAAAGCTATTAAAGATAAAGCATTGCTTATTAAAAGCTTAGTAGGTATGGCTTTGGTTTTAATTGGTTTTATTACTCATGATCAACTTGGTGTAAGTTCAGCCATTGTAGCTTTATCAGGAGCGGCATTAATGCTTCTTATAGGTAAACAAGATGTAGAAGAAGTTATATGCCATATTGAGTGGCCAACCATTATTTTCTTTGCAGGTCTATTCGTTTTAGTAGGTGGACTTGAAGAAGTTGGATTAATTCACGCATTGGCAAATTCACTTATTAGTATTACAGCAGGTAAACCAGTAATGATGATGATTTTACTATTATGGTTATCAGCTATAGTTTCATCATTCCTTGATAACATACCTTTTGTTGCAACACTTATTCCACTTATTTTAACAATGGGACAACAAGGTGTAGATATTACACCATTATGGTGGGCAGTTTCATTAGGTGCATGTTTTGGTGGTAATGGAACACTTATAGGTGCATCAGCCAATGTTGTACTTGCTAATATAGGTAAGAAAAATGGTCATCCTATTGGCTTCGGTCAATATATGAAAGTTGGATTTCCACTTATGATTCTATCTGTAGTGATTTCAACTATATATTTACTTATAAGATTTGCATAATGCAGAGGGGGTATTAAATATGAATGTAACAGCGGCTAATGGTAATATGATAGAGACACGCTTAAGATTACTGGGGGCAACTAAAATTGAAAAAGTAAGTGGTGTTTTATATTTTGTAAAGTTTGAGTTAGATAATCATTTAGAGGTTTCTTATGCTTATAACGTGAATGCAAAAGATAAATACTTCTTACAACGTATAAAACCTTATCCAATACCAGAGGGACTTTTCTCTGATGAGGAACAAGTTGTAGAATTTATTAGACGTGATATAGAGAAGTTTAAGAATGCACAACGTAGTACAAATTTTATGAATTTCGTAGAACTTGTAAGAATCATGAATGGTGTTTCTAGAGATATGGAAAGCCTTTTCTTAAATTATAATGTAGATAAAGTAGACCTAGAAAGATTAATTAGTGAATTTACAGAAGTTCAAAAAACCATTAAAGAAAGTAAAGAACATAGTACACATGTTGTATTAACTAATGTAGAAATACAAGAGTAAGAATAAGCTATTAATTTAAGTAAACATCAAAGATAATAAAAATCCTAGGACATAAGGTTTTAAATTTAGGTCCTAGGATTTTTATTATGAGAATTTAAAGTTTATAATATGTATCTAGCTAGCAACTTCATGATGAGATGAGACCGAAAGAAAACTATTGCTGGATAAAACATACTCTACGAAGCGTAGATTGCGAAGAGATGATAAACATCATACAATGTGAGAGAGGTGATTGAGATGGATAGTATCAAAACAGGACAACTAATAATGAAACGTAGAAAAGAAAAGCAAATGACTCAGTTGGAACTGGCAAATAAGCTTAATGTAAGTGATAAAACCATTTCTAAATGGGAACGTGGACAAGGATGTCCTGATATTGCATATATTAAAGATTTAGCCAGTATTCTTGAGGTGAATGTAACAGAGATACTATCTGGAGAAATAATAGAAAACACCAATATGGGAGGCAATATGAAACGTATAAAATTTTATGCATGTCCGACTTGTGGCAATGTCATAACAAGTACGAACGAAGTACTTATTAATTGCTGTGGGCAAAGATTAGAACCTTTACAAGCAGCAAAAGAAAGTGATGAGGCACATACACCAGAAATAGAAATGATAGAAGATGACTTATATGTAACTTTTAAACATGAGATGACAAAAGAGCATTACCTTTCTTTTGTAGCCTATGTAACTTATGATAAAGTACTTCTTATGAAACTTTATCCTGAACAAAATCCAGAGGTAAGGTTCTTTAAAAAAGGAAGAGGTACTTTATATACTTACTGTAGCCAACATGGTTTATGGCAAAAGCAAATTTAAAAGCAATATCAAAATAAAAGGATAAAATCATAGGTAAAAGAAAATACTATTAAAAAAGTGTTTATGGAGGTCTATGATGGAATTACAACAAAGTACCACTAAAATCAATTTAATGCGTGCTTTTGCAGGAGAATCACAAGCACGTAATCGTTATATTTTTGCAGCACTACAAGCACACAAAGCACAATTACATGTTGTTAAGGCACTCTTTGAGTATACAGCAGACCAAGAACTTGCCCATGCAAAGGTATTTATGGATCATTTAAAAGATTTTGCTGGAGAAAATATTACAATTGATGGGGCTTATCCAGTTGACCCAACAGCAAGTATGATCGAAATCTTACGTGCATCTGCACATAATGAACAAGAAGAACACAGTAATGTGTATCCAGAGTTTGCACGTATTGCAACAGAAGAAGGATTTCCAAAAGTAGCAGCATCTTTTACTCAGATTGCAGCTATAGAAAATATTCATGGAAGCAGATTCTTAAAATTTGCAGATTGGATGGAACAAGGCAAACTCTTTAAAGAAGATCAAGAAGTTGAATGGATGTGCCTTAACTGTGGACATATTCATAAAGGATTTACAGCACCAGCAAAATGTCCAGTATGTGATCATCCACAAGGCTACTTTGTAAGATATGAAATGTCACCTTATTGCATTTTAGGTGTGAAATAAATTTAAATAAAAGGGCGCTTCTATAGAAGTGCCCTTTTATAATGAATAGAATAAATATTTGGTTAAGTGTGAAGCATGTAGGCAAGCTTATTGTATTCCAACTTCTAGTCCTCGACTTTTAAGACAGGCTAAGTTCATTCCATCAAACTAACGGTCAAAACTCAGAAAAGAAGTTCACTTTTCTTCAAACATTTTCCTAAAACCAGTTTGATTCCATTCGCTAAACCTCTCTAAAAAGCCTGCGGAAAAGTTTCCATACAATAACTTACCTTACAGCCCATCACATCATAGACGCTTCCGGTAAAGCGGTTGCTAAACTACATGATCTATTTTCTAAACATCCTTCATATGGAAAGTGCCTAATTATTCCTAAGTTTAGATAAAGAGTAAACTACGAAGGAGTATTATCAAGCACTTGGAAGTATTCTCTCTAATGAAGATATGTTTGCTCTTTTTTGTTCCACGCGTTGTGTCACTGGAAGTGAAAACTTACTTCTCTGAGTAGAAAAGGGCGGTGATGCGTGGGTGACATCCATGTAGCTTTTTTCGAGGATGGACTTAGAATATAAGCTACATGCAGTTTAGTAATCTCTCCGCCGGTGCAGTCCACAAAGTGAAGGAGAATCTACCTAGCCAACTCACGTAAGTAGACTAAATATAAGCACCCCACTCACGCTTAACCCAATATTTATTTGTCTTCATTACTTACAGTCGATAGCAGTGGTTTAAAGGTCCATTACCATGTCCTAAGCTAAGTCCATCTGCAATAGCACCAGCTACATATTCTTTGCCTAACTTAACACTATCTGAAAGGCTATAGCCAAGTGCTAAGTTAGAAGCAATAGCGGAGGAAAGGGTACATCCTGTACCGTGTGTATTAGTAGATTGATAGCGTTTGCCATCGAACCATGTAAAAGTATCATCTGCTAGATAGAGGAGGTCACTTGCAGTTTCTGTGAGGTGACCTCCTTTTGCAAGAACATGTGTACCTGTTTGATGAGCTAAAGTACGTGCAATTTCCAGCATGGTTTCTTTATCTCTAATAGTAGTTGTTTCAGTAAGATTAGCAAGTTCATATAAGTTAGGTGTAATAAGGGTTGCAAGGGGAAGTAGATGATGTAGCATAGCATCTCTTGTTTCATTTGAACTTAGAGTTGCACCACTTGTAGCAACCATAACAGGGTCTACTACGATATAGGCAGGTTTATATTTTTTTAAAATATCTACAATAGCATATGTAAGAGAAGCATCACCAATCATTCCAATTTTGACTGCAACAGGAGGAATATCTTCAAAGATACGTTCAAGTTGTTCAGTTAGAAACTCAGGAGAAACAGACATAATGCCACTTACACCTTGAGTGTTTTGAGCAGTAAGTGCTGTAATTGCACTCATACCATAAACTTTATGAGCAATCATCGTTTTTAAATCTGCCTGTATACCTGCACCACCACTACAATCAGAGCCTGCAATTGTCAGTACTGTTTTCATCGGAGAATCTCCTTTTCTATAAGTTTTTTAAGATGTCTTGCAGATTGATAAATATCTGGTTGTTTAAAAAGGCCAGAAACAACGGCAGCACCTGCAATATCACTACCTTTAAGTTTTAGAATATTTTCTTCTGTGATGCCACCGATAGCTACAACAGGTAAAGAAGTTGAATGACAAATTTCTTGTAATGCCTTGTAGCTTAAAGGCGTAGCATCTAACTTAGTACCACTTCCGAACACAGCACCAGAGCCAAGGTAAGTAGCACCAGCTTCGGTAGCAAGGCGAGCTTGCTTGGGTGTTTTGGCTGTTACACCTATAATTTTATCTATGCCAAGATACTTACGAGCTTCTTGGATGCTACAATCTTTTTGACCAATATGTATGCCGTCAGCCTCACTTAGTAAGGCGACTTCAATATTATCATTAATAATGAGTGGGACATTATATTTACGAGTGAGTTTACGCATAAGACGTGCCTCAGCTAAAAATGCATCTTGGGATAAAGTTTTCTCACGAAGTTGCACCATAGTTACGCCACCCTTTAGGGCTTGTTCTACCTGTGAAAGAAGTGTTTGACCATTTAGCCAACTACGATCTGTAACGGTGTAGAGTGTGAGACATTTAGGTGTAAATTTCATAGTGTAAACCTCCTTGAAGTTGGATTGGTGTAATTAAGCTTACTGCATCTAAGAGTAGAGTACGAAATGTACCTGTGCCACCTTGTAACAGTTCACATTTTTGATGAGCAAATTCACTAGAAATCCCTACGGTACCTACAGCAGCTACAGTAGCTTCTAGAAGTTGAGAAGGATTAGCCCCACAGTAGGCTCCTATAAGACTAGTAAGCATGCATCCCGTTCCTGTAATACGGGTAAGATCAGAATGACCATTAAACACAGCATAAGTCATATAGCCATTTGTAACTAAATCTGTTTTTCCACTTACTGCAATAATAGAGCGTGTTTTGTGGCTTAAAGCAGTAGCGAGTTGCAAAATGCCTTGTATGGTATAAGGCGTTACAGTTTTGGGTGAAGCAACATCAATCCCTATAGAGATAGATTTGTCTGTAAGGAGTGTTTCTATTTCAGAAGCATTTCCACGGATAACACTGAAGTGGATTGTACTCAAAAGTTGATGAGCAGCTTGTTTCCTAAAATGAGAGGCGCCTACACCAACAGGATCTAAAATAACAGGTATACCTAATTGATTGGCTTTTTGCCCTGCCAGGAGCATACTTGTAAGCTTGGTTTCGCTTAAAGTCCCCATATTGAGAACAAGTGCTTTAGCATGGCTTGTAATTTCTTCTACTTCAGAAGGTGCATCAGCCATAATAGGAGATGCACCTAAAGCAAGGAGTAGATTGGCACAGTCATTAGCGGAAACATAATTAGTGATACAATGTACAAGGGGACGAGTTTGTACCACATTTTCTAGGAGTGATGTAAACATACAAACCACTCCTGCCAAACTTTTGTTCTCGTCAAAACTTTTAGTATCATAATAGAAATGGTAGCACCTACAATAGAGCTAATCATGAAAGGCATAATATAAGCAAACATGGCAGCTTCTTTTCCCATAATAAGTGTAGCCACAGGAAAAGCAACAAGTGCACCTAAAACACCTGTTCCAAAGATTTCACCAATGTAGGCGACAGATAGTTTTGGATACATTTTAAAGAGCATACCACATAAAAAGGCACCTAACATACTACCAGGGAAGGCTAGAAGAGTACCTGTTCCTGATAGTACACGAATTAAAGAAATACAGAAGGCTACTGCAACGCTATAGACAGGCCCCAGCAATACACCTGCAATCACATTAACCATATGCTGAACAGGGAAACATTTTGCAGCACCAATGGGGATAGAAAATGTGGCACAGATTACACCAAGGGCAATTAATAATCCTGCAAGAGTTAGTTTTTTAGTTTTCATTTTATTGTTATCCTTTTTTACAAATAAATTTTAGACATATCTTTTATTCTATTATTCCATGATATCTACGTCTTCACCGCGGAGAATTTTATTAATATTACGCATAGCGCACATTTTGCCACACATTGTGCAAGTATCTTCTTTTTCAGGTGTACTTTCTTCTCGATAACGGCGGGCTTTTTCTGGATCAATGGCAAGGTCAAATTGTTTTTCCCAGTCTAAGTTACGACGCGCTTCACTCATTTCATAATCCCAGTTAGTAGCACCAGGAATACCTTTTGCAACGTCAGCAGCATGAGCAGCAATCTTAGAGGCAATAATACCTTCACGTACATCTTCTAAGGTTGGGAGACGTAAGTGTTCGGCAGGGGTTACATAGCATAAGAAAGAAGCACCATGGGTTGCGGCAATGGCACCACCAATAGCAGCAGTAATGTGATCATAACCAGGTGCAACATCTGTAACAAGAGGACCTAATACATAAAAAGGTGCACCTTTACAAATGGTTTGTTGAATCTCCATATTAGCTTGGATTTGATTAAGTGGCATATGCCCAGGCCCTTCAATGATGACTTGAACATTTTTTGCCCATGCACGTTCAGTAAGTTCACCGAGAGTTACGAGTTCTTTGATTTGAGAAATATCTCCAGCATCATGAATACTACCAGGTCTACAAGCATCACCAAGGCTTAAGGTAACATCGTATTCAGCACAGATCTCTAGAAGTTCATCGTATCTTTCATAAAAAGGATTTTCACATCCTGTAAGTTCCATCCAAGCAAAAATCATAGAACCGCCACGAGAAACAATATTTGTATGACGATGAGTTTGTTTAAAACTATGAGCAGTTGCACGGTTAATACCGCAGTGAATAGTCATAAAGTCAACACCATCTTCGGCATGCATACGCACAATATTCATCCACTCATCAGAGGTAATGTTTTTAAGTGGTTTATTGTAGTAGACAACAGCATCGTAGATAGGAACAGTTCCAATAATAGCAGGACATTCTGCAGTAAGTTTTTTTCTAAAAGTAGTAGTGTCACCATAAGAGCTTAAATCCATAATAGACTCAGCACCGAGGTGAACAGCCGTCATGACTTTTTCCATCTCTACATTTAAGTCTAGGCAATCACGAGAAGTACCAAGGTTAACATTAATTTTGGTTTTAAGCTTATTTCCGATTCCATAAGGTGTGAGTGCATGATGATTTTTGTTAGCTGGGATAGCGACTTGTCCACGAGCAACAAGGTCGCGAAGGATTTCTACATCTATTTGTTCGTATGTAGCAACATGCTCCATTTGTTTTGTGATTATGCCACGTCTTGCAGCATCCATTTGAGTTGTGTATAACATTTTTACCTCCTGAGTTATTAGAATTTTTGGAAATAAAAATAGCGCAACCTCCCCGTAGACAAGTTGCGCGTTGTATATTCTATACTCACCTTGTATTCCCTACGTTGGCATTATCCAAATCAGGTTAAAGGGTCGAAGTTGATGACTTCCTCTCAGCCCGCATACGAGCTCCCCAGGTTTTTGCTATTTTTTTAATTCTAACATAAAATTTGATGGAAATAAAACTATTATTTTTTATTTTTCATGTTTCATTTGATGTTTTAAATCCTTAGCTAGTTCTTTGGCTTCATGTTTTTCTTCTCTTTCAAGCTTATGTTCTTCGTGAATTACTTTCATGCCTTCAAGATCTTTATGAAGTTCTTCTTTGTGCATTTGATGTTTAAGTTCATGTTCTAAAACTTTTTCTTCATGATGTTCATGATGTTCTTCTTTCTTTTGTTCGTGGTGAGCTTTCATACCTTGAATATCTTTTTTGAGTTCATCAGTTAATTTAGTCATAGTTAGGCTCCTTAATATAGATTTATAGAATCAAACACTAATAATATTTGCAAAAAATATATTTCTAATACTTAGGTCTAGAAATTACCTAGACTTGTCACAGACGAAAGATAAAAAGTTAGGTATAATAGAAGAAAGAATAAAAAGTTTGAGGAGGTACTTATGAAGAAAATACGTTTTGCAATTGTTGGTACTAATATTATTACGGATCGCTTTATTGAAGGATTAAAAAAGGTAGAAGGCACAGAGCTTGTTGCTGTGTACTCAAGGACAGTAGATAGAGGAACTGATTTTGCCACTATGTATCAGATTCCACATGTTTTTACAGACTTAGAAGAAATGGCACAAAGTCCTTTAATTGATGCAGTATATATTGCATCACCTAATGCGTTACATGCTAAGCAAGCTATTTTGTTAATGGATCATGGCAAACATGTAATATGTGAAAAAGCATTTGCATCTAATGTAAAAGAAGTAGATGCAATGATACAAGCAGCTAAGAAAAATCAAGTATTTTTGATGGAAGCCATAAAAAATGTTCATGTACCTAATTTTAAAATTATAGAAGAGAATTTAAAAAAGATAGGTACTGTTCGTAAATATGTTGCAAGCTTTTGCCAGTATTCATCTCGCTATGATGCTTATAGAAGTGGAGATGTATTAAATGCCTTTAGACCAGAGTTATCTAATGGCGCATTAGTGGATATTGGTGTATACTGCATTGCACCTATGGTGAGGCTCTTTGGAAAACCAGAATATATTCAAGCTACTGGTTTTAAATTAGAATCAGGCGTAGATGGAGAAGGAAATATTAATTTTACTTATCCAACGATGAGTGCAACTATTCAATATTCTAAAATAAGTAATTCTAATTTACCTTCTGAAATTCAAGGAGAAGAGGGAACTATTTGTATTGAAAAGATTAGCCAGTGTCAAAAGGTGAGCTTGTACCCAAGAAAAGGTGAAAAAGTAGATTTGAGTCAGCAAGATACTATAGATAATCTTTATGATGAAATACAGGATTTTGTAGATATGATTAGAACAAATAATATTCAGCAGCAAGATAAATGGTTAGAAGAATCACGTATTGTTGTAGAGATTATGGAGGAAGCAAGAAAACAGATGGGTATACATTACCCAGCTGATGAACTAGTGTAATGTATACCCATAGAGATAAACACCTAAAATATCCTTGAAACCTTTGAAGGTTATATTCTTTTGCGCAAGACGTACGAATTTATGACTATCATAAAAACCATAATTACATCTTGTATCGGTATAGAGATAAAGAGAAGAAACTTGCTTTTGTTTCATATAGCCAAGAAGATAGGCAATTAGTGTTTTACCAATACCAAGGCCTCTAGATTCTTTGGCTACAATGAAAAGTTGAATACATCCACCAAAGGTATCTTCTTTGCCTTTTATAAGTTCTTTATAGACTGTTTGAATATGGGCAAACTGTTTGAGTGCCTGACGATTTGTTTTATTAGTCAGAAGAAGTTTTCCCATACTAGATAAGAGAGAGAAAATGTTATGAGATTTTATAAGACGTTTTTTCTCTCTTTTTGCTTGCCCCAAAATAAGTCCAATAACTTGATGGTCTTTTACAGCAACCTTACTAAAGGTACTTGCCATAATACAATCTTGTAAGTAGATATTTAAAACTTGGTTTAAGAATTTCTTATCTTTTATAAAGTCATCAAAGCCAAAAGCTTCATTAATGAGGGATTTGATACGTTCATAATCAGTTGGTCTTAATTCTCTATAGATTATGTTTGCCATTTTAATCATCCTTTCAAAATTCATATAGAATTTGTTAATATTGTGTATAATGAGCATAAAGTATCCCCTAAAGGGAGAGTCAATAAGGAAAGGAATTCAGATGCAAAATTTATTTTCAATAGGAGAAGTTGCACAATTAAAGGACATTACCATAAAGGCGTTACGTTATTATCATAAAATGGGAATATTAGAGCCTCGCTTTATAGATGAACAAACAGGCTATCGTTATTATTCAATTGATCAATTGATTTATATAGATGTGATTAAAGGGGGGAGAGCTTTAGGAACAAGTATAGCTGAGCTACAAGAGATTTTTAAAGACTGTAATACAGATAAACTTCTTGACTTTTTACAGGTTAAAAAGCAAGAAGCAGAAGCGACCATTGATAAGATGAATGAAATCATTGGATATATTAATGAACTTAATGAAACAGTACGCTATTCGAGAGGACTACTTAAACAAGATGAGATTTGCATTCAAAAAATGGAACCCCGTTATGTGGTTGTAGCACCTTGTAAAGAAGTAGGAAGTCTAAAAGAACTCCTTTATTACTCAGAATTAGAAAAGGTAGTTCAAGAATTACAAATAGAGGTTGCTATGGAAAGAGGTATATTATATGAGATGAATGAGCAGGGAGAAGCTGTACCAAAGTATGTATTTAATGAATTAAAGGATCAAAAGAATGTAAAGGTTACAGAAAAAATTAAATGTATACCTGGAGGTAAATATCTAACTTTAACTTATAGTAAAGACAATGAGGCAGAACAGACTAAGAAATTATTTGAATATGTTATTAAAAATGATATACAAGTTGAGCGTTTACTAGAAATAGAGTTATTCAGTGATTTCTTTAATACAGAGGCTTATAATTGTCAACTCCAAATGCTTATTGAATAAATAAATTAAAATAAAAGTCTAGAAAATTATTGTAATATTCTATCAAGGTGATATAATTGTCACATAAAGAGATAAATATATCACTTTTGGAGGTGGATATGAGATTCATAGAGAATTTGAAAGAAGGCTTACAAGTTAAATTTGGCTTAAATGAGACAGGGAGTATTGCAAAAACACGTACAATATCTAAACATTTTGGATGGTTAGGATTTCTCGGATTTATGGGACCTATCATATATTCTTTTACAGGTTGGAGTGGAAGCTTAGCATTTTTGGTATTTTTTGGCTTCTTTGCCTTTTATTTTGAAGGAAAGATGTCTAATACATTAAGAGATGAACGTTTTATTGAAAATGAACGTCGAGCAGAACGTATAGCCTATCGTATAGGCATTATGATTATATTCTTAGCGTTAATTGGATGTATTAATTGGATAGAGCCATATGGGTATAAAGCAGCTTATACTTTTTTGATTACAATAATAGCTTTGGATTGGGCAGTAGTATTAAATTTATCCTATGGACTATTATACTATTGGGATAAGAAGGAGAATAGCAATGAATGAGTTTCGCTGTGAGCTCAAGAAATACCGTCTAATCAAAGAGCTAACCCAAGAGCAATTGGCAGATCAAGTAGGCGTAAGAAGAGAAACCATTATGCGATTAGAAGCAGGTAAGTATAATCCTTCTTTGAAATTAGCCATAGATATTTCAAGGGTTGTTGAGACACCGATTGAAGCACTATTTATATTTGATGAATAGGGGGGAAAGAGATGAGAGTTGTAGGATTGTTAGAGAATACAACGTTGGATGAAAGTTTTGAGAGTAAGCATGGTTTATGCTTATATATAGAGACACCTAACCATCATATTTTATTTGATGTAGGGCCAGATGCAACTTTTATAGAAAATGCTAAGACACTAAATATTAAAGTTGAAGCAGTAGATACAGTTATTATTTCACATGGGCATAATGATCATGGTGGAGGACTAGAGGCATTGTTTGAAGTGAATAAACAAGCTAAAGTTTATATACAAGAAAGTGCTTTTGAGCCTTATTTCTTAAATATACTTGGATTTAAGAAAAATATTGGTCTAGATGTACGTCTTAAATATCATCCCCAAGTTAAGTTATTAAAAGGTAATACACGTATAGATGAAGAGCTATTCTTATTTACAGACCCAAAGTTGAGTAGATACTTACCTGAAGGTAATAAGAAACTTCTGTCTAAGGCTAAGAAAGGTTATACACAAGATACATTTACTCATGAGCAAAATCTCATTTTATCCTTAGGAGAGCAACATATACTTGTGGCAGGTTGTGCACACCGTGGAATCATTAATATTATTGGAGAAGCAGAAAAGCAAATTCAAGGTGCATTAGATGATGTGATAGGAGGATTTCACTTTATTAATCCTACAAGTTTTAAAGGCATGCCAACCGAGCAAATAGAAGCAGTAGGCAAAGCACTTAAGGAGACAGGATACCAGTATTATACTTGTCACTGTACAGGTGAGACAGGATATGAGATTCTAAGACAAGTAATGCGAGAACAAATAGGGTATATTCATACAGGAACAGATTTAATTTTATAAAATAAACAAAAGGATGCTACTTTTTTTGTAGCATCCTTTTGTGGTTTTATGAGGTCTTATAAGGCTATTCTTTAGAAGCAAAGCATAAATTATAAAAAGAGGAAATGTAAATTATAAATAAAAAAGATAAGAGGGTGTGAGTGTAGTGAGATAGGAGGGAATCAATATGGACAAACGAGCAGCGAGATGGATTATAGCTATTATATTAGCCAGTGTATTGGTAGTTGCTGAATTATTCACATACATAGGTGGAATGGGTTATGTAATAACACATTTTAATGATGAGGCAGTAGCTGATTTACAAGTTGAAGAGGAAGAGGCAGAAGAAGTAGATATAAGTGGTTATGAAGCAGATTATAAAACTCTTAAAGAGGTTAAGAAGAATTTGCAGCAGGTGGTAGAAGGTAAACAACACTATTATGAAGTAAGTGCTGATGGACTTATTTATAATATAGAGATAAATCAAGGGCTAAGCTATGGTAGAAGTATAAAAAATGGCAGAGCTTATCTAATGGATTCTTTTGTAGCAGGAAAAATAACTGCGTTCTTTGTACCACTTCTACAAGAAGTAGAGATAGATCCAACAGGAAAAAGTCAATATATGATTATTGCACGAGATGGTGAAGAGATTGCAAGGCTAACGCCTAAAGGAGAAGGTTTACAAAGTACATTAAAATTTATGCCAGAAACATTGGAAGAAGTGGGGAAGTGGCAGGCAGGATATTATACTTTTGAAGTGCACATTGGAGATAGTTTTGCAATAAGGCAAACTCTTTTTAAGGAGGCTAATAAGCTTAAGGTATTATTAGTACCCATAAAAGGGCGATTTGGGGATGAAATTAGGGTGTTAGAAGGTACATGGCAGGAGGCTTTGAACTTTACCAAGAAAGTATATCCACTAGGAGAAGAGGATTTAATTTATGAGATAAGAGAAGAATTAGATCTTTCAGACAAACGCTATGATCTATACACAGATAGTGGGCTATATCATGTATGGAATATATTAAATAAACTTCAAACAAAAGAAAAAGAATATGATGTTATTATCGGTTTTGTAAGGAGCCCTCAAGGGCCAGAACAACAGTATAAGGGTTATACAATGGGAGCACCAGCAGTCATTGCCATGGAGGAAAATCCAGAAATAGAAATGATTGTGGCACATGAAATGGCACATTGCTTTGAAATAGGTGATGAGTACTGGGAGGGCAGCTTTAATATGGAAGTCAATCCACCACCCTATGAAATGAATGGGTATGATTGGAATGATGAAGAGATATGTGTTACAAGTTATAAAAGTTTTATAACTAGTGGAAATGATAGAGGGAGTCTAGCAACAGGAACAGTTATTGAACAAGGACAAAGGCCTATAGATTTAAGCTATAAAAATTTAGAAATGTCATATCTCAATGAAGTTGTTACAAGCTTTATGGGGACAGGAAGTAGTAATCTAAAAGATTACTGGATTACTTCAGCAGTATGGGAGCAACTTTACCATGTGTTTACTGAAGATGAAATATTAGAAAGTTCCATAGGAGAATTAGCGGTGACTTGTGAAGGCTGCTATAGAGAAGTTGATTTACAAGATTATAAATGGCTAGCTTATTGTAGTAAGGAAGATAACTATACAAAGTTTAATATAGAAGAGACTGAAGAAGATTATAGATGTAGTAAGTGTAAACAAAAAGAGTTAGCAAATGAAGACAATGTCTACTTAGAATGTCCTAATTGTCATACTTTGAATACATTGTCACAGATATTGAAATGGGCTACGGGTATAGAAGAAGGAAGAAAGATAGAACCAACTTATAATGTTTTACAAATAAGAGGTAACTTAAATAAGAATAATGAGTTTATCACTGAATGCTGGTGGAGCAAACAAGAGGCTTTAAATGAGCTAGAGGCACAAAAAAACGGAAATTATCAAGTACAGATATTAGATAAGTCGGGAGTATGTTTACAAAAGAGAGATTTTGATGTAAAGAATGGAAAAGTAGAAGTAGATATAATATACCCGCCTGTAACTCATAAAGTGAGGCTACTAGATAGAGATAAAGTATTCTATGAAAGAGAAGTCTCAGAAAATGAGCCTACTGTAGACGTTTGGAGTATAGAACCAGGGCAAACATTATCAGGAGAACAGATGATAAGTTGGAGAGGAAAAGACTTAGATCAAGATACACTTCATTATACTGTTTGGTATGATAGTGAATACGAACATCGCTTGTTAATAGAAGATACAACTAAAGAAAGTTTAACAATAGACTTAGATACTATGCCTGGAAGTTGGTATTCTTATATAACAGTAAAGGTATCAGATGGTATGGGAGAGAGCATAGGGTATAGCGCCCATTTTCAAGTAGCTTATAAAGCACCAGAGATATTAACGGTTCCAGAAGATACCTATAAATTTAAACGATCTGATCCTGTTGAGATAAGTGTGGAAGTGTATGACATACAAGAAGGTCATTTAGATAAGGAAGAAATGGTTTGGAGAGACTATAAGGGAAAAGAAGTTGGAATAGGGAATACATTATATTTGCAGCCCTACACATTAGAGATTGGTGCATATGAATATACCTTTACAGCAACAAATATAGGTGGAGAAATAGCACAAGTATACTATGTTGTAGAAATAAGTGAATAAAGATTGTACAAATTGTACTAAAATAAAATTCTTAAAAGTATTAAAAAATTAGATAATAATACCATAAACGGTGATGAAAAAATATTATAATTTTATAATGAAAATTATAAAATTATCTGATATAATCTATATTATTATTTTATATTTTGATTTATAAAGGTGTAATTTTAGTAAACATGCTAAAAAATCCTAAAACCATCAGGGGGACTAATTTATGAACAACTGTAAAGTGCTATTTAAATTTATTCCGTATTTTGAAGATTCAACTGTAATTAGTTTAGGTTACAGACAACAAGATGATGAAATTACATCTTTTGTTGACGAAGTGTATCAATGTGGTATATTGAACAAAGATTATTTAAAGATCTTACAAGAAGTAGACCCAACGGGGGAATACGAAAAATTAATCTTTGAAGCTGATTATGAAACACTACGTGTACTTATAAGTTTCTATGTATGTCAAAGAAATTTTGCTTCAACACTTTGGGAAACACCAATCAAAGATAAGACTTTTTTACGTATATTATATCGATTACGTACAGTATTAGGGGAATAAAGAAAAATAAAAGGATGGAGATTCAACGACTCTATCCTTTTAATATGCACCAAAAAGGTATTAAAAAAGCAGATTAGTGAGGGACTAATCTGCTTTTTTAGGCTTATACACATCTATGTTTATATTTGAAAGCTATAGAGTATTTGTTTGGGGAGTACTCTACGCATTAGGGAAGTAATTAGTATATGTAAGATGTGAATAAGCCTCTAGTTAAAAGTAGGTAAGACAGGGGAATGTCTTACAACGTCAGAATAGCATATATTGTATAGTGCGTCAAGTGTACTATTTTCAGCATATATTGCTAAAAAATAATGATTTATATACTAAATAGATTGTTTTGAATAAAATTGACTAGACTTTTATATGGTGTTAGACTAGTGATAATAAATATTAGTTAATATAAAATAGGAGGAAAGTATTATGAATTTAAAAGGTACACAAACAGAAAAAAATTTAAAGGCTGCATTAGCAGGAGAATCAATGGCTAGAAATCGCTATACCTTTTTTGCAGAACGTGCAAGAGAAGAAGGTATTGATGAGGCTGCTGAATTTTTTGAGCGTTTAGCAAAAAATGAAAAAGAACATGCTAGGCTATGGTTCAAATTGCTATATGGAGAAGCTTTAGATACAATGGAAAACATGAAAATAGCGGCACAAGGTGAGCATGAAGAATGGACAGATATGTATGTAAGATTTGCAGATCAAGCAAGAGAAGAAGGTTTTCATGAAATAGCAAAATTATTTACAGAGGTTAAGCGTATTGAACGTAATCATGAAAGAGAAAATATAAAAATCATGCAACGTATTCAAAGTGGAGAAGAAAAGAAAAAAGAAGTTGAGTCTAACTTATGGGTATGCGGTCATTGTGGATTTTCAATTGAATCGAGTGATAGGCTTGAAGCGTGTCCATTATGCAAGCATACGATTATAGGGCTATAATACTATACACCTACATATAAAAATGATTAATAAAAAGATATACTTATAAAAAGGAGAGATGAACTACTTAAGTAGTTCATCTCTCC
>NZ_JAQIFT010000052.1:0-557 GCF_027857615.1 Holtiella tumoricola | reverse complement strand
CAATTGATCTAAGATCAATTCCATAGCTTCGGTGGTATGTTTTAGCCCCGGACATTTTCGGCGCAAGATCTCTCGACTAGTGAGCTATTACGCACTCTTTGAATGTATGGCTGCTTCTAAGCCAACATCCTAGTTGTCTTCGAAATCTCACATCCTTTTCCACTTAACATACACTTGGGGACCTTAGCTGATGGTCTGGGCTCTTTCCCTTTTGACCACGTGTCTTATCACTCGTAGTCTGACTGCTGTTGGTATCTTTATGGCATTCTTAGTTTGATATCCTTCGGTAAGCTTGTGGGCCCCCTAGGGAATTCAGTGCTTTACCTCCATTAGACTCCTAACAACGCTAGCCCTAAAGCTATTTCGAGGAGAACCAGCTATCTCCGGGTTCGATTGGAATTTCTCCGCTACCCACAGTTCATCTCCACCTTTTTCAACAGATGTGAGTTCGGACCTCCATTACCTTTTACGGTAACTTCATCCTGACCATGGGTAGGTCACCCGGTTTCGGGTCTATTCGCAGCGACTAAATTGCGCCCTATTCAGACTTGGTTTCC
>NZ_JAQIFT010000051.1:0-12686 GCF_027857615.1 Holtiella tumoricola | reverse complement strand
TTTGCGACCTCTTTTTGAGATGTCCTACTCTTAAAATATTTAGTTGTACCAGAACTAAAATACTTCCTTCATTAGTATGGCACCTTTCAAAACAAAATAATCATATCTGTTTGACTTTCTCCCTAATCCTTTCTAAGATAGAATTAACAAAACTATAGAGGGGTGTTAGAAATGAAATTAGTTATTATAGAACCATTAGGGGTAGATGAACAAAAGTTACTTTCTTTAACACATGATACT
Organism: Holtiella tumoricola; assembly: GCF_027857615.1. Lineage (NCBI taxonomy): Bacteria > Bacillati > Bacillota > Clostridia > Lachnospirales > Cellulosilyticaceae > Holtiella > Holtiella tumoricola. The sequence goes on along the minus strand of NZ_JAQIFT010000051.1, from coordinate 12,446 downwards.
TTAGGACAAGACATAGAAGTTATTTACTATGATACACGTACAACTGATACGGATGAACTTATTAAACGCGGTCAAGATGCTGATATCATCGCTGTATCTAACTTGCCTTTATCTCGTGAAGTCATTGCAGGGTGTACCAACCTTAAGATGCTTGCGGTTGCCTTCACTGGTGTAGATCACATTGCACTTGATGCTTGCCGTGAACGTGATATCACTGTTTGTAATTGTTCTGGCTACTCTAATGCTGCCGTTACAGACTTAGTATTTGGCATGGTGGTTGGACTCTATCGTAATCTTATTCCTTGCAATGAAGTAGTACGCCAAGAAGGTACAAAACAAGGTTTAGTTGGATTTGAATTAGAAGGAAAGAAATTTGGCATTATCGGTACGGGGGCAATTGGTATGCGTGTAGCTAAAGTGGCTGCTGCTTTTGGATGTGAAGTCTATGCCTATAGCCGTACTGTTAAAAATGAAGAAGGCATTCATTATACTGATTTAGATACACTTCTTAAAACTTGTGATATTGTCTCTTTACATGTCCCACTTACACCATCTACAACACATCTTATTAATGCAGACAAATTAGCACTTATGCAACCACATGCTCTTCTCATTAATACAGCACGTGGTCCTGTTGTAGACACTAAAGCCCTTGCTGATGCACTTTGCAATCATCAAATTGCCGGTGCTGGTATAGATGTCTTTGAAGTAGAACCTCCTGTACCTTCTGACCATCCACTCTTTAGTGCTCCAAATGTTATTGTGACACCACATATTGCTTTTGCCACTATTGAAGCACTTGAAAAACGTGCTGTTATTATGCTAGATAATGTTAAAAACTTCTTATCTAATACCCCTACAAATGTTATTTAAGTATTTTCCTTAAAGATGTGTGAAGCCCACGCATCTTTTCTTTTTGCTCCTGTGTCATGTCTTGATTGCTATATTTTGCGCGTAAATAAAGTTTTGTCATTTCTTCAAATACATTTGTGCCAAGTCTTTCATCTACTCTTTTAGCAAAAATAAGCTCAGTTTCTCCTTCTTCTACTTTAAGTCCTTTCATTGCTAGCCTTGTTAATCCATCAGAATACTCCTCTAAAATATATTCCCTTGGTAATAGCTTATCCTTCTTCATCCTTCTTACAAAAATAATACTCCCCAAAATAACAAGTATAGTACTTACTAGCATACCCATTATACCCTTTAGCTTGCTATAAGACTTGATCACAGGTGATTGTGGCTGTGAGTTGTTTATGTTACTATCCTCTAGCTCAATAGGCTCCATTTCTGGATAATAGGGATCTGTCGTCCCTACATATCTTTGTCTTAATACCCCTTGATAAGCTGGAGTTGGTTCAAAGAGCATCCATCCAAATCCTTCAAAATACACTTCTACCCATGCGTGTGCTTGCTTATTGGTAATCATATAAGTACTGGTTCCTTGTTGATAAACTGCTGGTGTTACATAACCTTCAACATAGCGACTAGGTAAGTCTATGCATCTAGCTAAAACCGCCATTGCTGTTGCAAAATAGGTACAATAACCTTCTTTTTTTTCAAATAGGAAGGTATCTACAAAATCTTTACGTACATTATTTTCTCCTGGTGTCAAAGTATAAGTATATTGAGAGGCCAAATAGCTTTCTATAGCACGTACTTTATCATAAGCATTTTCATAGTCTTTTGTAATTTCATAAGCCAATTCTCTTACTCGCTCAGGCAAAGTATTGGGTAACTGTGTATAGGCCTCTTGTATCTCCTCAGCCCTTATCATCCACTTCCCTAACTCTTCTCTTGTTAGAACACTTGTATCACCTATTTTCCTATATTCAGCGTACAGACCTTTTTTACTTTTCCTGATAGCCTCTTTAAACTCTTCTGTATTATATTGTGGGGTATAGCCATGAACACTATAAGTAAATCCCTTTCCAAAGGCTGACCCCATATATAAGTTATCTTCATGTATTTGGTAAAACTCTTTTACTTCTTGAGACACAGCTAAATTACTACTTTTAGTTGGGATAAACAAAGACTGAGTCAATATATCTTTAAACTTAATTCGGTACAGTTGATCTCTATATAGTCTATCTTCTGATGCATTGGATAATAAGCGCATACCTTGTATCATTTCAAGGGTATCTAAAAACTGATACTCACCAATACTTTTTACAACAGGGTTCTCTTCTTCATTAGTCCAGTAGTTCCCTCTATAAATACTTTTTGTATCCGCTTTAAAATAAGTACTTTTTGTCGTTGTTACCTCTAGTACTTCTTCATTGCCTAAGACAATATCCCCACCTAACTTACCTTTGTAAGGATAATATTTTGTATAGGCATCTTTATGTTCTCCTGACTCCTTCTTATCTAACAGCCTATGTAATACAGTAAATTTAATGGGTGCTGTAGAAGCACTAAATACAGTGAGTACAAATGTTAAACCACAAATTAAGCTGGTGATTTTGGAATAACTCATTTTCATCTTTCTACTTTCTTCTGCTTCATCTAAAAGCTTCAAATAATAATCGTAGAAAAAATATAGTAAGGCGATTATCACAAAAAGCATTAGCCCTACTCCATTAAAGTCCTTTTCCCAGAAAATAATAAAACTATAAAGACATACTCCTACCATCATAAGAAGTACTTTATTAAAGTATTTTTGGGTTAAAATATATACAACGAGTGTAATACCTAAGGTTATACCAAGCTCCAATCCATTTGCTTTTATATATTGCCCCAATTGTTCTATACTACTTGTCCACTTTTCATGATTTTTTAAAAGGATTGTTGCAGCACCAATAAGCCCTATACTCCCGACTCCTGCTATAAAGGTATAGAAATTCTTCAAAACTAAACACCATATGATATAACCTATTATCGTCGCTATAGCCACTAACATATATTTCCCGGGAATACCTATTAAATAAAGTGCACCATAGATTAAGCTTATGCTCATTCCTACTCCAAGACATATTTTAACCCATTCACTAAAGAAGTTCCGTTTCATCCCTTCCCCTCCTAGCTATTTAGAACTTGATTAAGTTCATCGTCTATATTTATTTCATAATAGATTGCACCTAAACGAATAAGTGCTTCACTAATCACATTCTTTTCATCATTTACAATGCCACCAACTTGTTCTGGATTCACGTAAATCAAAATGACTTGTTTATCTTCACTTATACACCTATTAACTTGATCATAAAGCTCATAATTAAGGTCACTGGTTATACCTATCCAATAACTACGACATACTTCAAGCTCTGGTATCATCTCAAATACCTTATCTATTGGAACCTGACTTTGAAACTTCATTTTGAAGAGTAACTCGTAAAGTTCATAGAAATAGGCTAAATCTTTACCTTTATGAATACGAAGTTCCTTTTGGAAATAGCAAAAAGTTGTAGGAATTTCCTGATTTAGGCAATAGTATAAAACAGCTACTGCACATTCTACCAACTTATCTTCTAAAATGGTTTGCGCCTCTATTTCTAAATAACCTTGTGGCACTAAATCTAATACCACATAAACTTTAGCTATAGCCGTCGCATCTTCGCTTTTCACCATAAGCTTTTGCTCCTTTGCACTAAGCTTCCAATGCACTTTATGCATACTATCTCCATAGGCATACTCACGTACATCTGAAATAAGCCCACCACCACTTTTAATACCATTGATAATCATTTCTGATTCTTCTTCTGCATTGGGATAAATAGGTAACTTCTCTAGCACTACGATTTTAGGATATACTGTTACCTCTTTAGGCTCCATGACTTTATAAGGCATACGAAAAATGCCTAAAAAATCCGTAATGTAGACTTTATGAACACCTATTTCATAGCAACCTCTATATTTACATTCAATTTCATATCGAAAGGTCTTTTTACTTTTTGCTGGTACGCACATTCTCTTGGTCTCAAAGTATTTAATTAAAATGCTATCTATTCCATAAAACTCAACTTCTAAATTAGGATAAAATAAAGACGTTTCATTTGAAGTACTAAAGTTAAATTGAATACGTTCACCTTTAGTCATAAATTTCTTATCTATTTCTTGTGTATAGGTAAATTTAGAGTAAATATATAAAACATGAATCAAACATATAATGGTTAAAAAAATAAGGGGATAAGCCAATAACGAACTTCCTATCCCTCCTTTAAAATAACAAAAAACTAAGGTTAATAAGAGTAATATGCTATAAAGTATTCTATTTTTGATCATAAGCTTTCACCCTAGGCATTCTAATGCCTTTCAAAATACGTCCTATAATATATTCAGTCGTAATTTGTTTAAGTTTTGCTTCATGCCTAAGATGAATACGATGTTTGAGTATAAAGGGTGCCATCATCACAACATCATCTGGAATCACATAGTCTCTTCCCTCATAAAATGCCCACCCTTGAGCTGCTCTTAACAAGTTTAAAGACCCTCTTGGACTTGCCCCTAATAAAACTTCTTCTTGTGATCTTGTTGCACTTACAATCTCTACAATCAACCGATTAATAGTTTCATGTACATAAACCTTTTGAACTGCTTCTTGTACCGCTATAATCTCTTCCCCTGTCGCAACAGGCTCAAGTGTATGTAATGGATTCTCTTCTTTATATTTACTCAGCATAGCCACTTCACTTTCATAACCTGGATAACCAACACTTAACTTCATGAAAAAGCGGTCTAACTGTGCTTCTGGTAAAGGAAATGTTCCTAAGTGCTCTACTGGATTTTGTGTTGCCATAACCATAAATGGTGTTGGCATTACATAGGTTTTACCATCAACGGTTATTTGTCCCTCTTCCATTGCCTCCAACAAACTAGATTGGGTTTTTGGTGGTGTTCTATTAATCTCATCTGCTAATATAAATTGTCCTAAAAGTGCACCTTTACGGTATTCAAACTCCCCTGTTTTTGGATTAAACATTGAAAATCCAAGTAGGTCAGACGGTAATACATCTGGTGTAAATTGTATTCGATTAAATGTTCCATCTATAGATTTTGCTAGTGCTGCAACAAGAGTCGTTTTCCCCACTCCTGGAACATCTTCTAAAAGTATATGACCCTTACATATTAAGGTGAGTACGGCCATTTCTATTGTCTCTCTCTTACCTAACATAACTTTTTCTATATTGTCTACAATTCTCTTCACTACCTCTTGATTATGATCCATAGCCTTCCCCCTTAGACGTCTATTATCTTCTCAATTTAATTGTAGTTCGCCAAATTATCATTTGTCAAAGTTAAATAGTCTGTTTTATCTAAATTCGTTATTATAGTCAAAACAAAGGTCTAGATAAGCATTTTACCTAGACCTTCCTTGTACAAAACTACCTATTTATTTTTTCTATAGACAAAGTAAACAATGATTAATCCGCCCATCAGCACAAATATACTAATCACCAAAATACCTTCTTGTATTCGCCCTTCTGTAGGCTTATTAGCAGAAGGATTATTTACAGTTTCTTCTTTAGAAGTTGAAATGATTTGGGGTACTTCTATTACCTCTGCAAGAGAGGTTTGTCCCTCACTATCAATGATTAACTTTTGCCCCATTAAAGAGGTTGGGTTCACTTTAGTATTTAGCAAACGATTCAGTTTCTCATGAGATGCCACACTAATCTTTAACTCTCCTTGCTCTTTACCTTCTTTAGGTTTTATCGTACATACTATACTTTCTGTATTAAAAGTTGTCACAGCACTCTGAGGCACCACTTCATAAATAATACTTTGATATTGATTATACTCTGGGTCTACTGCTTCTCTTATAATATAAATGCTTCCTGCTCGTTGTGACATATTTGCCCCAATCTTTGTAAATAACCTTGAAAGCACTTTAAGATCTGCTTGATTTAAATCTTTTGGTAACACAAGTTGTATAGGCTGTAATACGCCCTCTTTTACAAAGGGGTAAGGAAACATTTCAAAGGCATAGGTTTTTACTACACCTGCTGGCAAATAGAAATAGGAATCTTTTAAAATAAGTCCCCATGGTGTATCTTCTTCCCTTGTTATACATTCAGCTTTATTAATTTCTAAATCAAAAGCTATGGTTACTTTTGTATTATTTTTTATTCGTATATCTTGTGGGATAGTGAGCTCTATTGTATTATCATCTGCTCTACTTCTATCTAATAAACTACTAGAAACAGCTTGATCATTAATATAAAGGGTTACTAACGCATGTTCAAAATCTAAGTTTTTACTATATCTTGTGTGTAAAACCAACTTAGCACCTTTTTGTAGTATCCACTCATTAGGTACTTTTAAAAAGACATTTGCTTCATTTCTATGCTGACCTGTCATATAGATAGAATCCAGTCCCATTTCCTCTAGTGTATAGTGACTTTTACCTTTTTCTATCTGGGCTTCTTCAAAAGCATTCTCTTCGTTTATAACAAGATAATTAGACTGTACAAGACTTCTTACCTCTTCTGCTCCCAAGAAATCTATACCACGCTCTAGTGCCTCCTTCGTATTCCCACATAAGATAAGCCTATCATAATCTGATGTCCTATCAAGTAATATACCAACAGATTGTTCTCTTGGTAATGTTAACTCAGGATAGTAGATACTAAGCATTTTTTCATTGCCTATAATGATGCTTTTCTTATATTCATCTAAATTATCCGTTGGCTTGATAAAGAATTCATCGCCTTGGCTGGTATACTCACCTAAAGTTGTGATAAGTTCTAATGCTGCTGCTAGCTCCTCATCTGTATAATCCTTAGCAATAATAATAGGAATGGTATCTTCTAATTGCTTTCGCATAATAGGATAGGGGAATTGGCCTATTGTTAGCTCATTGGCTTCTGTATAAGTAAGTGTAAGCTGTGATTCTTTAAATAAATTGAGCCAGTTTGCAGGATTCACAGAATCTGTACATCTTTCTTCAGATAACCTTAGATAGCCTTTTATACTTAATTTATTAAACCCTTCTTTTATATTTGCTAGAGGTATCCCTACCTCTAATTGATCTGCTTCAAACTTTTGGCTAGGATTAAATGAATAAAAAGGTTCCTCATTTAAATAAAGTGTTATTGTAGACATATCTGTTCGTATTAATTGAGTTGTTAAATAGACTAAGTTTAACTTAGCTCCTGTAACTTCCCATGGTTCCTCTACATAAAAGTACCAATCCTCTTTTCCAAAGTTACCATTCACTTGTCTATTGGTCCCTAGTGTATAACTTACCTCACCTGTTCTAACAGCTCCAAACACTGGTTGTATAAAGCATATAACCAGAAGGATTATTAGACCGGTCCATTGTTTTAGCATTTTCATTATGTCCTCCTAAAATCGCTCGGTCTTGTACCATTTAACTTCTGTCTTCAATATACGATCCTTAATATAATGATAAAGTCCCATCAGTGTTACAACTGCCCAAAGCTTGGAATAGGTAAAATACATGAGCATGGCTATTAAAATATTCTCGGCATATAATTCACCCTTTTCTAGCATGAGTGCCATAGATATAGAAAGTATATACACCACATAAGCTAGAAACCATAAAATCAGACTATATCCTACTACATTGATTGTAATAAGATGTGTTAATCCAAAAATAAATAGTACATCTGAAACAACACTTGCTGTTAAACCAAAAATATAAATTGCTGTAAAATAGATAATATCGAATTTAACAGGTCCACTTTTTGGATCAAATACATATTTCAAATCTTTGAAAATCACATAGATATTTCCCTTTGCCCATCTTGTCCTTTGCTTCAACCAAACTTTGATGGTTTGTGGCTCTTGCTCCCATGTAACAGCCTTTGGCATAAACATAATTCTATAACCCATTCTATACATTCTAAAGCTAATCTCTGTATCTTCTGCTAAAGCCTTTGTATCCCATCCACCTATTTCATCAATAATACGCCTTCTTAGGATAAAATTAGTACCTGGAATCGTACATAATTTGAGAAGTTTCCATCTCCCTGCTTGAGCCATCCATTGAAAGAATAACGTTTCTATATTCACAAACTTAGTCAATAAGTTATGTTCCTTATTTCGTGTTCTAAACTTCCCAATTACTGCTCCTAATTTGTCATCTCTTACAAGAGTCGTTACCAAATAAAGTAGAGCCTTTTTCTCTGGTGTATTGTCTGCATCATAAATAGCAATAAATTCACCCACACTTTCCTTATATCCAATATTAAGTGCATTAGACTTACCTTTTCCTCCTGTAACTGCATCTGTATTAATTACCTTTAGACATACAGGATGCCCTTCATCTTGGATACACTTTAAAGTCTTAGCTGAATCATCAGTAGAGTTATCATTAATAACGATGACTTCATACCTATCTACGGGATAGTCAAAGCTTAATAGAGACCGAACTGTCTTTTCAATAACTATCCCTTCATTATGAGCTGGTACCATAATAGACACCATAGGATAGTATTCTAACTGTGTATCAATCCAAGTGTTATCCATTTCTTTGCTATACAAATAGCCACCTATTCCTAATACTATATTTACAAGAATAACAACCCATATAATAATTAACGAAGCAATAAATAAATACTCGATTAGACTCATATATTTCCTTTCTTATAAAATTTTCTTTTTTCTCTTTTCCTGCCTTCTCTAATGAAATAGATAAAGGCGATAATAGCTAGAATCATGACCCCTCTTATCATACGATTAAATCTGCTTATATCTATTACCTCTTGCTCTATATTTTGTCCTGTATTTTCTTCTATGATCTCTTGTTCTATATATTTAGGCATTCTAAGTAGCCTTACATACTGCTTCGGTAAAGGACTTATTGGGATTTCTAGATCCCCCATATTTTGTATAACTGTTTTTATATTTTCGGTAGCTGTATCAACTCGAATAGCTATTGGTTCTTGACTCGTTGTAAAAGCTTCATAGCCATGTAAATCTAATTCACTACTCTCTATCATTGTAAATAGGCTGATCTCTTTTAAAATGGTATTTCGCTCCATATAAGGCTCTGCCTTCTCACCTGGTAACAGAATGCCTACCTCTTCTTTATCTAATTCAAGAGTATAGGGAATATGTGCTGCTTTTAAATATTCAGTAGCCACTTCTAACCTATCTCCTGCTCCTCTATCATTACAGGTTAAAATCAAAAATCGAGGTCCTATATCTTGTCCTACTAGATTGAGTATAGTGCATAACCATACACCTATAACAACTACGATTCTATACATCATATTCTAATTCTCTATTCACTTGCTCTATATATTCAAGAGGTGAAGCTATACCTTCATGATACTGTTTAAAAGCAATTCTTAGCTCAATCTCAATACCTTTAAGAGGTGATGTTTCATCAAATTCCAATTCTGTTATCTGTTGTTTAATACGCTCTCTAATCACTTCTTGATAGGTCTCATCCATGACTAAAATAGAAGCAAAACTTTCTTCTTCTCTTAGACTATACGTTGCATCTTCTTCACGTAGTGTACTAATAATAGCCTTACCAATCTGCTTTTGTAATTCATCATATGCTTTTTGTCCAATAATGCCTTTAATGCGCTTCCCATAACGTAATTTAACAATCATGACGGTTAGAGGTAGCTCTTGTCTACTACATAACTTCATATACATTTTTAAATGTTCTAGAAAGGCACTTGTATTCTTTAATCCTGTTAACTCATCTATTCTTACTAACATTTGTTTTTGTAAATTCAATTGTTTATTAAATTTTTGTAGATTGTTGATGGCTTGTCCTAAAGCACCTATGCTCAGATAAAAGGCGGGTAAAATAATAAAACCACTTGCTTCAAAAAATGTAACTACTCCTTGACTTTGATGAATCATCGCAAGCAATATGGTACCGTAAATAAAATCTCCTATCATGCTTAAACAAAGGGCCACACCAAATCCTGTATAATACGAAATAATTGACCCTATACACAATGCGCCCATAAAATAATAAACGATAAAGTCCGCTCGCTGTATACCTGTTGTTAACAATAAAATAAATGTAAAAATAATCATCAAACTTATTCCTGCATAAATGTCTGCTTTTATTCTAGTTATTTTCATAGTATCACTTCCTTTATTTCTAGAAAGCTAAAAGTGCTTGTAAATTGTCATAAGAATATATTTCTTCACTTGCCTCGTCTCCAAACGCTCCTTTTAACACACTATTCTCCGTTTGAATTTGAAAGCTTAACATTTTATCCATTGCAAGATCATAAAGCTCTTGATTACCTATCACCTTACCTATTTGAGCTATGCCGGCATAAATGGCTGTAGACTCTATATCCGTCGTTGGCATACCTGTTAAAGTATTATATGTTCCATAAACTGCTCCATTTTTTAGCTTCTCTAATAACCATTTAATCGTCTCATCTTTATGTTGTCCCACCTGTGCTAATTGCAAAATAGTTAAAACCCCTTCTGTCATACGCCACTCCTTGCCATGGTCATACGATTTGGTTTCATAATCATATTGAAAAGCGTAAAAGGGAAATGCCTTGCCTAGAAATCCTTTTTCTATTGTTTTCAAACTCTTCCTATATACCTTTTTCCATGCTGGATTAATATCACTTAACTTCCACATGGTTTCAAGATCAAAATAGCAAAGAGGTATGGTGTCTACAACCTCTTCTACAAGCCCATCATAACATCCATACAACCGCCCTTTAACTACATTAGTGTTATAAAACTTTTCTTCTATTTGTTGTACCAATGTACTGTACTCAGGATTATTCCATTTAATACTCGCTTCATAAAGTGCCCTTAAAATTCTTAAGTCATCAATCGCTGCATTGCTACTTGCAAGCGTCTCATCTTCTTTGCTACGCCATACCAATATCCCATTTGCATTTATCAAATATTGATTAACAAATGTTACTGCTTGTTCAAATTCTTCTGGCTTATCTTCTTTTACTAAATACAACATATAGAGTCCTTGTGATTCGGAAAGTACTTCATGTCCTGTAGCCCACTCATTGGCCATTGTAGTAGGATGGTAATTTGTATAAATTCCTCCTAATTCATTCATGAGATATTGCTTTATAAAGTTATAACAAGCTTCTTGCTCTTGACTATTACTCATAACTTCAATTACTTTATTATTAACTACCGGGCCTTGGTGCTTAATAATAGCAATGCTTACTATAATCAATACACCTATTAAAATTACAACATTTTTTTTATACATATAATATTCCAATCTATAATTTTCGCTTATGGTCTTATGATTTCCTCATCTTTATTATTATATAATTTGAGAGACTTTATTTATATCTATCTACTTTTAACCTATCTAAATCTATTCAACAGAAAATATAATATAAAACATATTAAGTAGTAATAGGTATTATAACCAGTCTATAACTATATTAAAATATTTATTTTAATATAAAAATAAGTTACGTTTTAAATCCATAATACAAATTCTAAAGAAACCTTAAGAATTTAGATATTTCATTTTAAGAAGTTTCCTGTACACTATATTTATAAAATAAAAATAATCTATGGGAGATTTAAACTAATGGAAAAAAATCGCTTTTTAACTTTTCTTTTTTCACTTATTCCGGGGGCAGGACATATGTATTTAGGGCTTATGAAAAAGGGTGTCTCACTTATGCTCGTTTTCGGGCTTGTATTCAGCTTATGTAACTTCTTACATTTTGGACTTATCAGCTTTATTCTACCTGTTATTTGGTTCTACTGCTTCTTTGATAGCTTAACACTTTCTCGTTTTAATGCACAGGATCGTGCCATCGATGAAGCCAACTTCATGGAAAAAATGAATCAATTATTAAAACAAGATTGGCAACAAATTTTAACGACTTATCGTACACCTATTGGAATCGCTGCACTCATTATTGGGATTTATGCTTTCTTTTCTAATTTTGTAATGCCATATCTTTATCAATTTGGTAACTGGGGACATAGATTCTATAGCTTATTCTACAATATTCCTACTGCAATCTTTAGTGTTGCCCTCATTGGTGTCGGTATTTATCTGCTTACACGCTATCATGCAAATAATGATTAATTATAAAAAGGACGTATAAAACGTCCTTTTTTGTTTATTCTCCAATTTTAACCATGTATCCTACTTTTGCATATTTAGGTTTTACTCTATACATAATAAATAATAAATTTTTAATATAAAAGGAGATTTAAATTATGTCTAACCGTTCAAAAAAATGGATTCTTCTATTAGGAGCATGTGTTTTATGTAGTGCACCACTTTATGCTACTACTACAGAATCTACAAATACTCGTGGAGAAAAACCTTCAGTAACACAACCTCAAGCTAAACCAGAAACAAAACCTACACCAGCTCCTACTCCTGGTCAAAGTACTAAACCTGCTCCAGCTCCTACTCCTGGCGAAAGTACTAAACCTGCCCCAACTCCTACTCCTGGTCAAAGTACTAAACCAATGCCTGCTCCTACTCCTGGCGAAAGTACTAAACCTGCCCCAGCCCCTACTCCTGGCGAAAGTACTAAACCTGCTCCAGC
>NZ_JAQIFT010000050.1:0-324 GCF_027857615.1 Holtiella tumoricola | reverse complement strand
GCAAACTTATTAACTTGTTTAATCTCTATATTTCCTTCTTCAACAAAATCTTCTGGTTTATTTATATAGTCAGAATCTTTAATTTGAAGCTTCTTATATAAATAACTCAAATATGCTATTACTTTTGTTATCATTACCTTAGTGCTCATTAAACTTTTTTCCTTTTATGTCCTAAAAATATTTTCTCTAAAAATAGTAGCATATTTTTTGTAGATTTTTGTAAGTTTGTAGCGAATAATAATGTTTTTGTAATGAATAATAATGTTTTTGTAATGAATAATAATTATTATAAACCACTATCTATCTATTTTTCATCCACTTAGC